>NZ_MJEH01000004.1 GCF_001742425.1 Bacillus solimangrovi | reverse complement strand
TCATATTTTTGTCTTGACCAGTTATTACGCAACAATCACATTCATTTGCATCTTGTTCTTGTTTTAATTGTACAATGTCATAACCTTTTTCTTGAAGTGCTTGCTGTACGTCAGATAACGATTGCTCTACGCCGATCTTTGGCATATATTCCACCTCCTCACAGCTATTTTTCCCGAGGAGGTGTCGTTTATTCTAAAATTAACGGTTGCTTTTTTTCCGCAAATAAGTCGTAATGAGATTTATTGCAGTTGGAATTGCTTCTTCACTTGGGTTTAACTTTGCATGATGTAAGCCAAACTCTGAATTAACTCCGAGCCAGAACATAAATCCAGGAATTTCAGCAACCATATCCCCAAAGTCTTCTCCTGTCATCGCTTCACGACATTCAATCACGTTAATTTTTTCTGATTCATCAGCTAATGTCATAAATTCTTCTGTTAATTGCTCTTCATTATAAACTTGATAATAATTCGAACCGAAATCAATTTCCACTTTACATTGAAAACCTGTTTCAATTCCAGCGACAAGTGCTTTGATTCGTTCTTTAACTAGTACCATCGTATCTGCTGAAAGCGTACGAATTGTTCCTTCAATTCTTGCAGTCTCAGCGATAATATTTTGTACGGTCCCTGCTGTAATCTTGCCAACTGTAACAACAGCTGAATCAAGCGGATCGACATTACGAGATACAATCGTTTGTAGCTGTGTTACTAAGTGACTCGCTGTTATGACCATATCATTCGTATGATGAGGATATGCCGCGTGGCCACCTTTTCCTTTTAAATCGATGAATAGCTCAGACGTATTTGCAAACAACAATCCTGGTCTAGTCGCAATTGTTCCAACAGGATATTCAGGGGCAATATGAAGGGCAAAAATGATATCAGGCTTCCACTTCTTCATTTGCTCACTTTGCAACATTGGAAGTGCACCACCTGGTCCCTCCTCAGCTGGCTGAAAAATAAATACCATATCATCAATAATTGGCTCTTCTACCACAGCTGTTAATACACCGAGTGCAATGCTCATATGAAAATCATGTCCACAAGCATGCATCCTCCCAGTATGTGTAGAAGCAAAGCTTAAGCCTGTTTCCTCAGTTATCGGCAAACCATCAATATCAGCTCGATAACCGATCGTTTGAGTAGAATTAGTACCTGCGACCTTTACGAATAAACCAGTTCTCCATGCTTTGATTTCGATACGTTCTGTAGGTAAGCTTTCTATATATGATAATAAAACTTGTTGAGTTTTAAATTCTTCAAATCCTAATTCTGGGATTTTATGTAATTCACGACGAATTTGAATAAAACGATCTGGATTCATTACGTTCTTCCCCTTCCTTTAGAAAACAAATTATAGAAAAAGGCGGGAATGACTCCCGCCTTTTTTGTATTAATCCTCTTTATTCAATTGACGAAGTTCTTGCATGATTTCTGTCTTACCACGAGTTTGGTCGTCAATTTCTTTCAGTACACGAGCTGGTGTACCTGCAACTAGAGTGTTTGCTGGTACGTCTTTCGTTACGATCGCCCCAGCAGCAACAACTGCGCCTTCACCGACTTTAACTCCTTCTAAAATAACTGCATTTGCACCAACAACTACATTATCTTCAATGATAACTGGACTTGCAGAAGGTGGCTCAATTACACCCGCAAGTACTGCTCCAGCTCCGATGTGACAATTCTTTCCTACTGTTGCACGTCCACCAAGAACGACATTCATATCGATCATCGTACCTTCTCCTACAACTGAACCGATGTTAATCATTGCACCCATCATGATAACTGCATTATCACCAATTTCAACTTGGTCACGAATAACTGCACCAGGTTCGATACGAGCATTGATACCTTTCATATCTAGAAGAGGAATTGCAGAATTACGACGATCGTTCTCAACTACAAAATCTTCTACTTTCCCTTTGTTTTCATCTAGTGCTTTCTTAATATCTTTCCACTCACCGAAAAGCACACCTGTATTTCCAGTAATGAACGTTTGCGTGTCAGCACCGAATTCAATGCCTTCTAGTTCACCTTTAATATGTACTTTCACTGGTGTTGATTTCGTACTGTTTTGAATAAAAGAGATAATTTCATTTGCATCCATTTGTTTCATTATGTATCCTCCTAGTAACTATATCTATTAAAAGATGTCGGTGATACAATCACCTAAACTTCTATCCTTTACTGTATCAAAAAGTGATAGGTACTGACAACTACGAATCATTCGTTTGCTGAAATTGCTCGTTGAATGAATTCAATGAAAGCCTTCACTTGTTTTAATTCAAACACTGCATCATAACCGAGTAACCACGTATCACGTTGCATCTGCTGTTCATCTTCACCATAAATTGGAATCCGATAAACTTGGTCATCATGTTCAGTTAACGTTACCTCTGGTAAAATCGCATAACCTATTCCATTAAGCACCATTTGTTTACACGTTTCAATTTGATCAACGACGATTGTTCGTTTTGGTGTCGTTTGAATTTGCCGATGCCACCAATCTTGAATTTCTTGATAATAAGTTGAGTCACTTCGAAACAGTATGTATGGTTTTGATGTTTCCTTCACTTGCTCTAAATTCTGAATTTCAGTATCCACTAAATAAAGCTTATCTGATAGAAGATGTACTTTCTTTCCTTTCCATTCAGGACGTCCACGAATGATACCAAGATGGACATGGTCTTCATACATGTGACGTAACATTTCACTACTCCAACCAGTAACGAGTGATATTTTTACATGTGGATATAATTTTACAAAGTCTTTTAATACTGCTGGCAACCAATATTGGCCAACTATCGAAGCAACAGCTAATTTCAATGTGCCATGTACCTCAGAATGAAGTGATGTAATTTGCTCTTTCACCTGCTCTTCACGCCCAACAATTTCCTTTGCAAATTGTATAATTTGCTCCCCTTCAGGCGTAACCGTTAAACC
This sequence comes from Bacillus solimangrovi, assembly GCF_001742425.1. Lineage (GTDB taxonomy): Bacteria > Bacillota > Bacilli > Bacillales > Bacillaceae_N > Bacillus_AV > Bacillus_AV solimangrovi. The sequence goes on along the minus strand of NZ_MJEH01000004.1, from coordinate 101,715 downwards.
ACGTTGAGAACGCAAAAAAATCTTCGTACCCCAAGATTTCTCAATTGATTGGAGCCGCTGACTCAATGCAGGTTGAGACACATATAACCTTTCTGCTGCTTTACGCATATTCATTTCTTCAGACAAGATTACTAAAATACGAAATTCAGAAGAAACCATTAATTTTTTCCCACCCAATTCTATCTGCTTATCATAATCTATATGATAGCGCTTTTCCTTATATAGTGAAATTACCACTAGTGAAATGCACACCTTATTCCCTCTAGTGGTTTATTGACACGTCATAAGTTTGTGTTATCGTACCATAGATTAGATGGTAAGAAAAGCTATGTCAGTCATCAAAAAATTCTATCTTCCTGTTTCGCCACCTTGCTTATCTGAAATCGGCATAAAAATAACGAGAAAGAAGCTAATACAGGCAAATAGAAAAACACCCCAATAAACCGTGTGTAACGATATCGTCAATCCTTCCTGTAATACACTCTTCATTTGTTCACTCATCTGTGCACGTTGTTTCGCATCAAGAAGTACATTCGTATCGTTAATGCTTAATTCGCTACCTAAGCCACTATTTTGAATATACGCATGTAGACGAGAATTTAATATACCTCCAAGCAATGCTGCACCGAGTGCACTTCCTAAATTACGCATAAACATGTTTGATGCTGTTGCAATACCGCGTAACTTCCAACTCACTGTACTTTGAATTGAAACGATAAATGAAGTATTCATTAAACCCATACCTATCCCAATGAAAAAGGAACCACATGCAGCCCAAATAGGTCCTCTTTCTAACGATAATGTAACAAAGAATATTGCACCAATGATTAATGCAATACCACCAAATAATGAAGTTTTACGATATCCAATTTTCAATAACAACCTTCCAGCAATTGTAGCAGCGATCGGCCATCCGATAGACATCGTTGTTAATGTAAAGCCTGCAACAGTCGCGCTTCGTTCCATTACCCCTTGAACAAATGCTGGTAGAAAGCTTGATACACCAATCAACATGGCTCCAGTAGTAAGTGCTCCAAGGTTGGAAATCGTAATCGAACGCTCCTTCCAAAGCTCAAACGGCATCATTGGTTCTGTTGCCTTTCTCTCTTGCCTTATAAATAAAAACATCCCAATTGAGAAGATACCAATCAATGTAAACATTCGTGATGACGACCATGGAATGTGAATACCACCCTCAACAAGAATAAACATTAGTGCACTTAATGAAATGACAAGCCATACGGAGCCTAAATAATCAATCTCTCTCTTCCTGTTGTCTACCTCTTCATGTAGATATAGTCCTACAACGATAATAGCTAATACGCCAAGAGGAATGTTCATCCAAAAAACATAATGCCATGAAAGTACCTCAACGAAAAATCCACCGAGTGCTGGACCTAATACAGCAGAAATTCCCCAAACACTCGAAAGATAACCTTGAATTTGAGCACGCTCTTCCTTTGTATACATATCTCCAACGATCGTTGAAGCAATTGGCATAACTGCGCCTGCTCCTAACCCTTGTAAGAATCGAAAAGCAATTAACGTTTCCATTGATGTAGCAAAACCACACAATGTAGACCCAATTAAAAAGATAACGACCCCAATAATAAAAATCGGTCTTCGACCATATAAGTCCGACAACTTTCCATAAATTAACGTTGTAGCCATGTTCATAAGCAAATAAGCAGAGAACACCCAACTATATGAAGAAAATCCCCCTAGATCAGATACAATACTAGGCATAGCCGTAGAGACAATTGTAGCTTCAATTGCCGACATGAACATAGCGATCATAATTGCCGCTAGAACAATGGGGCGCCTTGTACTCTTAGACACCATTATTTTCACCTCTGTTTTTTTGTAATTCTTTATTCTTCGAGTAAACTAATTCTCCTTTCATATTGAATATTAGTTTAACCTATCGGACATTTATTGACGCTACCCATTTCATTCACTACTTATACCTCGGTGTCAGTACATGAATGTTCAATAAAGTTAGTTAAACGAAAACGTGCTGTTGGCATAATAACCAACAGCACGAAGTAGCTATTCTTGATTTAAATGACGGATTACTAATTTTAATATTACCCGACGTGTAATGATTCCTTCAAATGCACCCTCTTCATCTACTACACAAATAAATGGGTGGTTAATCGACATCCCCAACACTTTAATGAATGTATGGTTAAGTGTGACTTGTGGAATATTCGTATCCATTACTTCTTCTACATTGTATTCAGCTAACTTCTCAGTTTCAATACGTTCCACACCTAAAAGAGAATCAAGAATAATATTTTTACTAATAAGTCCATGCAATTTAAACGCTGAGTCAAGCACTGGAACTGCAGTATATCCTGATTTCACAAGGACTAATAAAGCATGTTCAAGAGTATTTCCAACTTGAACATGAGCAACCTTATCAGCGGATATAAGTAGGTCTTCAAGATTTACATCAAAAAAAACGTCACGTTGAAGGCTGTACATCACCATTCTTCCCTTCTTCTTTAAGTAAGGTCAGATGTTTATATGTATAATACGTTCACCAGTAAAAGGTTTCTCTCCTAAACCGTTGAAGATTGAATTAAGTAGCTTCTGTACTTTTAGACCATCTTCATTCAATATAGACCAATATTTATTGTAACATAGTTGCAAAGCAAAAACGAATAATACAAATTACTGGTTAATCCCCTCAAAAAATAATACTCATAACCGAATAATTGATTAACTAGTTAAACAAAACTGCTCCAATTTTAAATATGTAGGAAAGTGCTTGTCATATTTGAGATAAATGACAAAACTCCTGCTTGTTAAAGCAGGAGTTTGCAGGTTGGTAAACTGTTGTTAAGTATTTTGCTTTATAAAATATGTTCAAAATGAATAAGTTCTGAAAAATTAATAATAACTACTTATACTCCTGCTTTAACAAGACGATCGTAAAGCGCATTTAGTTTTTTTATTTTTGCTTCATCTACAGACTTATTGCCTTTTTCAACATCTGAAATTTGAGAGCATACGACTTCAATAGCATAGGACTGTTCCAACAACACTTCAACCAAAAGTGATTCTTCTTCCTTCGATAATGATAGTGCTTCTACTTTATTCATATTTTATCCCTCCACAAAATAATTTTAACATGTACCCGCATAAATCAGTATCGTAAATTATTGCCACTTTCATAGTTATTTAACTCTAATCTATCTATAAAATTCCTATTCTCACATTATTTCGTTTTATCTGTTAATATGCTCTATATTCTCACATAGGAAAAGAGGTGCTAATAAACTTAGCACCTCTTTTTGTTAAAACATCATATATGATGTGATGAAGTAAACTACCGTAATTAATAGGGACGGAAGAACATAACGCCAAGTCGTTGTGACTCCTTTACGCAACAATGAATATAGTGCTACCCCTCCCATAAACATTCCAAGCATTGCTGTTAATAAATGTGAACTAGAAGCGGCTACTGTAATTGCGCTATCACGATACATCACATCTGTTAATACGAGTAATTGCATATTGAAAAGGTTACTACCTAAAATTGATCCGATAGCTAAATCGTAGTTTGCTAATCTGAATGCAGTATATACCGTAACTAACTCTGGTAATGAAGTCGAAGCTGCAATTAGAAAACTTCCTACAAAGCTAGCATTCAAACCTGTTGATGCCGCAAGCTTATCACCAGTAATTGCCAACATACTACCTGCAAGGAATGTCACAATCGCTGCGATGATAAAACCTACTGTTGCATGTTTCAATGACATATCTGAAACAACTTCATTTTCACTATTAGATCGTGTTGCTTGAGAGTGATTTGAGATCCACTTCGAACCAACTAAATAGATGAACACAATGAAAAGCATATCTAAACCTACACCAAAAATTTCAATCATATTAGGTAACATCAATGATGACGTAATGATAAGAAATAAAATAATTCCTAAACTAGCAGTATATCGATGTTGAATCGATACTTTCTCAAACATTTTATTACGACGATATAGAAAATCAAATACCGCTAAAATTAAAAGGTTAAACACATTACTGCCTAACATATTCCCAACCGCAATATCTGGGTTACCGATAGCGACCGCTGTCAAACTTGTAGTTAACTCAGGTAACGATGTTGCACCTGCAATTAAGAATGTTCCAACGATCATTCCATTTAATGATGACTTTTGACTAATTACATCTCCATATTGATTTAATTTGATTGCTGCGGCAACTACAACAATTGCTGATAAAAGAAATAATAAAACAATCATAAAACCCTCTCCCTTCGATACAGCTTTTCCTATTTTACAACACAAAAAAGCAAGACCTATAAACACGGACAACTAAACAAATTAGGTGTCCACGTAAAAGGTCTTGCGTACTGTGTAAATGAAGCTTAATGAACCGGGTGATTGTTATTCACCGAAATGACGATTCATTAACCGCTATTGCGGTCGCTACTCCCCTTTTCCGTACACTATTCATGATTTAACTTTATCATACGGTGATGTGGTTGTATTGTCAATAAAAATACTCAAACAAGGCTTTTTCCTTACTAGTCATTAGCAATTTGACCCGAAGTTTGTTTTATAATTCATCTAATTTCAGTAATGCCATAGAGTCGATCGAATATTGTTTTCATTACTGACAAACATTATATAGGATGTTTTTAACAAAAAACATATTCCTGTTACCCTTTTTCAATGTTATTTTCTCCATTTTCTTCAAAATACATAAAGCTGTTTTTTTGTGAATTAATTCATACGAAAAAAAATGAAGTATCTTAAAACTTTTTTCCCACAATCTCGTTTAACTAGCTGAGGTGAACAAATTGCTGACAGATAAAGAACTGGTTCAAGAAATTCAATCTGGTAATCAAGAGGCCATGGAAGTTCTCGTGAAACGACATTACAAAACCGTGTATGCATTTGTTTATCGAAAGATTGGTGATAAACATACATCTTATGATCTAACTCAAGAAGTTTTCATTAAAATGATGAAAAACATTAACTCATATACACAAAAGGCAGCCTTTCAAACATGGTTGTTGACCATTGCCGTAAATCATTGTCGAGATTATTTTCGTTCCAAAGCATTTCAACAATCATCTAAAACTGATGAATTTGAAGAAAGTTTTAATACAAGCTCTCATGATGATATTGCTTTTATCTTTGAAAAGAACGAAAATCGGCAAAAGATCAAAAACGCAATTAGTGAGTTACCCGAGTACCAAAGTGAAGCTATCTTATTAAAATACTTTCACGATTTAAAAATCAAAGAAATTGCAGAGGTGACGAATTCGAATGTGTCTACCGTGAAATCACGACTAAAACAAGGTTTAGCAAAACTAAGAATGATTTTAGATGGGAGTGGTTCCTTTGAACAATAAAGAGGATGTAAACCTTCAAATTAATAAAGAACTGGAACAATTTGATTCATTAAATGATTTCTCTGTTGAATTCCCTAGTGAAGAGGACATGTATCAAACGATCGAAACGTTAAGACAATATGTTCCTAATCAGCAAGAGAAAACGATTTTTAATAAGCTATCCGATTTACTTCATTTGTCAGCCATTGAATTTTTCTTCATAGATAAATCATTTTGGTTAAGTAACCTCGCTTTCTTTACACTCGGATTGCTTTTTGGGATGACAGCAGAGGTAAATCCATATGTCGCTATTATGGTCCTCTCACCAATACCCTTCCTTGTTGGATTATTAGAAGTATTTAAAGGTAAGGACGACAATGTCAATGAATTAATTTCAACACTTAAATACTCTGCTCAACAGCTTGTACTGGCAAGGATGGTCATTATCGGAGCGTATAATTTCGGTCTTAGTATCGGATTAATTTCATTATTAAGTTTCTTTGGAGAAGGTCAACTAATTCTTACAAAGATTCTACTATATTGGATAATTCCATTTATGCTTGTCGCTTCACTCGGCTTATGGTTAGCACAGAAGATAAAAGGACAACTAGCCGCACCAATAACTGTACTCATCTGGATTAGTTTCTCAATGATGTACATGAGCAGCGAAACAGTTATGACTTACGTTGAATCAAGACCTAGTTTTTATTATATTTTAACAATTATTTTAGCTGCAGTATTTTTATTTCAGCAAATTAAAACGATTAAACGAGGTGTTTCCTATGAACTTAACAATTGAGAACGTATCAAAACGTTTTGGAGATAAAGTTGCAGTAAGCAATGTATCAGTTGACTTAACCGAGGGGGTGTACGGATTTCTAGGTGCAAATGGTGCAGGTAAAACAACGTTAATGAGGATGCTCGTTACACTACTCAAACCTTCTTCAGGACGAATTTTGTTTAACGGCAAAGATATTGAAGTTCTTGATGAAAAATATCGTGAAATCCTTGGTTACTTACCTCAATCTATCGGATTATATAAAAATTATTCAGCAGAAAAATATTTAATGTATATCGCTGCATTAAAAGGAATTGAAAAGAATACGGCACAAAAAAAAGTTGATGAACTTTTAGAAGTTGTTAATTTAATAGAACACCGAAAACGTAAGATTGGGAAATTTTCAGGTGGAATGAAACAACGAATTGGAATTGCACAAGCGCTCTTAAATGACCCAAAAGTGTTGATCGTAGATGAACCAACCGCAGGACTTGATCCAAAGGAACGGATTCGATTCCGTAACCTCTTATCATCCATTTCAAAGGATCGAATTATCCTGTTATCTACACATATTGTCTCAGATATTGAGTTCATCGCAAAAGAACTACTCATATTAAAAAACGGGGAACTGATTCAAAAAGATAAACCAGCAACTTTACTTGAACATATGAAAGGTATGGTTTGGACGATACGTATTCCAGAGCATGAAGTACAAGCTTTTCAGGAGAAATATAAAGTCGGTAACATTGTTAGAGAAAACGATGAAGTGAGTTTACGAATCATATCAAACCGTAAACCTGATGAAAGAGCAATTGAGGCAACACCTAACTTAGAAGATCTATACTTATCTTACATTGATCAGGAGGTAATGTAATGAAACAAATAATTAAGTTTGAACTAAATAAAATTTTCTCACAAAAAGGTATTTATATCGCAATGTTACTTTTATTTTCCTTGTTTGTTTTGATGCTCGTAAATGAATCTAGAAATATTTCCCCACGACTTGAGACAAAAGCTTACGAAATTAAAGAAGAATTACGCATATTAGCACAGGATTGGGAAGGAAAACTAAACGAAGAAAAGTTCAATGAGGCTTCTCAAACTAGTGATGCACTTTTTGACTATTCTTCTTCTACGAGTGACCTAACACATAAAGAAACAGCTGAACTTTTTATTACTGAGAGTTATATAAGGAATTACAATACAAAATATAAGACAATACCAGAACGAATAAATGAATTAGATGTCGTGTTAAATAAATCTAACAAAAATGAAGTTGCTTATAAAAACGCATTACAAGAAAAAAATATGTTAAATGATTTAAAATTAGATACATTTCAATATAATACAGGACCTAAAACAACAATCGATTTTGTAGATAGTTACTCCTATTTCTTTACTGGGATCATTTTATTGATCGGTTTATCACCGTTATTTGTAAAAGAAGCAACGACTGGAATGGACCAATTAATCTACAGCTCAACACATGGTCGTAAAAAAGGCGTAATTGCGAAACTGCTTGCATCATTCATTTTCTTAAGTTTTGTGATCTTAACGTGGGTTACATTTGACCTATTACTAGTATCATACATGTACGGAAATAGCGGGTGGAGCTCTCCTGTACAATTGTTACAATATTCTTTAGTATACTCACCCTATTCTTTAACTGCATTACAATACTTCTTAATTCAAATTGGGACTCATTTCTTAGCAGGAATTGCATTTATATCGTTAATCTTACTAGTTTCATCACTATCCAAAAATTTACTCGTACCATTTGTTACGTGTGGAGCAATCTTTATTGCACCGATCATTAATATTGGATCACCTTTTTGGGAATATGTACGAAAATATAGCTTTTCTAATTTTATGAAAGGGCCTGGCTTACACGAATTTAATGCAGTAAATGTATTTGGGTTCTCAGTACTTGATCCTATTTTTAACGTCAGCTTACTCATATTGTTCAGTGTTGCTTTAATTATTTTCTTATATAAAACGATCCAAAGGAAACAAATTAGTTAAAATACTCCAAGATTTATTTTAATAACATTTGATATGTTTATAGCTTGTGAAATTTGACAAAATGAACTTGTCCTAAAACACCTAATTCTTTCTATGCAAAACCCAAAATACGAATCTTTAAACCTTGTATTTTGGGTTTTATTATTTTATTTTGAAATAATTATTATAACGTAACACTTTAATCCATATATATCTTAATTCTCTACCAAAATTATAAAGCCTCATCCATTCTCACATTATTGCTCACTTTCATAAGGAGCTTTACTACATTAAATCCTCGTTATAGTTACACATGAAAATGGTAATTGACTTTGTAAATATATCGTACGTTCTACTCCCTCAGTTTCTCCAGGAATCGTTATGCACTGCTCAAGATCTACCCAACCAGTTACATTTGTTACGATTAGATCTGGTTCAATTTCTGTATGTTCAACTGTTGATTCAACATTAATCTTCGTTTGATCAATTTCACACACACTTATTTACCTCCTTTCCAATACTTGTTCAAAATATTGTATTACAATTAATTAATTCTCGTGTGTTTCTTTATCCATACATTTCATTTATTTCTATAAATAGATTTATTAATCGATAGATATTTGACCTTATCTTGAAACAAGACTTCTCAATTTATATATAATCCCTCTTGTAGTTGTCTAACAGGATTGCAAGGCAGTATAGACATATCACTATGTTTAATAGGTGTGTAACTTATTTTTCTTAACTAAATGATAGAAGACTATACAAGCATTCACTTCGATACATATTGTATACAAAGACATTCAATATTGTTAATATCTCTTCACGTATTATCTATTTAACAGTTGAATGTCTGTTTAACAAAGAAGGTGGTGAATGCTATATGTCATGCGATAACTGTAACTTTGGGCCAGCTGAGATTTCGATTGAAAAAACAACGACTCAACGTAGGATTAACGTAGATGATCGAGTTAACGTTGAATATTTCACTGAAACTGGTTGGATTGATGTTGAGAAGTGTGTTTGTTTCAGAGTACCTCGTATTCTTGATTTAAGAACTGATGTTGCTGAGTTATTCATTGAGAAGAAACTACCATATTCTTATATGGTTTTAGGTACTGCATATCAAGAGCTTTTCTCAGAAGGTGATGAAAAGGAAAAGTAATTCTACCCTACGATACTCATCTATAAGTTTAGACAGCCTGACCCTTATCTCGTATAAGGGTCTCTGTTTTTTATCAAACAGACAATTCTAGCATACTAAGCGAATTTACTCTAAATTCACAAAATAATAAGCTCCCTCTTCTAACTAGAGAAAGCCTATTATTAAGTGAAAATGTTCGTATTTTACTCCATCTCACTTTACACTTATTCACTTTTTACATTAAACCTAAACACCCTATTATTAACAAGGTGAAGGTGGATCACATCCGATAAATTCGACTACTAAAGTGACCTGTACAGTGATCGTTTGGCGACCACAATCATCTGTTCCTGATTTGCATTCAACAAAAACCCCAGTGAAATCAAAACAGCCCTCACATGGTGTCACCTGTCCACATGTGAAATCGATGATTTGATTTACACATGTTGTCGTGTCACAACAAACTGTGCACGCTTGAGGTTCTGGGTATAAAATAAACCCATCAACCGGCATTAAATCCCCTACGTTTACGTGCATTCTCGCACATCCTACAAGTCGTACAGCTTGAATAGTTACTGGACAAATTAACTTCCCATTACATGGATTGTCAACTTCTGCTGTTGTTTCAAATGGCTCTAAACAACAATCTAGTTCACTCTTGTCAATTGCGATACAAACTTTATCTAGATCATCTCCAATAACAAACCCATCAGGGACTGTAGTCGTACAACAAAGTGTGATTATGTTATCACATTCATCTGGAGTCGGTGGACAAGGATCCTTCGTAATTTCCCCATGTTTATCAATTGCAAATGATACACTAGGAATCTTTTCAAAATCCACGTTATCATTTACATATTCGCCAATCCTTAAATTTTCTAAATTCAAAATTATGTCTCCTTTCTATATAGGTTGATATAGTATATGAGGTGGTCAAACAATCGCTTGGACTAATTACCAGTATCATCGTTATTAGGACGGACTTATTTTTTAGAGAAACTGTCTTGATTGCTATCTTTCAGTTAGAATGTAGTCTATTTTTGAACGAGGAATCTGAAATCTTTTGAAGAAATAATGAATGAGTTTTTAATTGAATTATTACGAAGCAACTAACTATCAGTAGGAACTAGTAAAACACCTAGATTAATTCCAGCTTCACTTTATACAATGATCGGTAATCAGTCATGCGAAAGCATTTTATGACAGGATTGTTAGCTGCAACCTTATTATAATGAGATTAAGGAGTGAGTCATATGTCTTGGATTACGTCATTACAAAAGGCAATCGACTATATAGAAGAACATTTATTAGATGAGCTTGATATTGCAACTATCTCAAAGCAAGCCAACTCTTCTATGTATCACTTTCAACGAACGTTTTCACTATTAACTGATATACCTGTTGGAGAATACATTAGACGACGACGTTTAACATTAGCAGCAAAAGAATTAGCAAGCACAAATAGCAAAGTGATTGATGTTGCCTATAAATATGGCTACGACTCTCCTGAATCATTCACTAAGGCTTTTCGCAAACAACACGGGATCACTCCAAGACAAGCAAGAAATCACTCTGGAAGATTAAAATCTTATAATCGCCTAGTCATACAGGTGACATTGAAAGGAGCCGAACCGATGCAATACAAAATTGTCGAAAAAGATAGTTTTCAAGTGACAGGTCGTAAAGAGTCATTCTCGGTTGAAAATGATGAGAACTATATTGGAATCCCAAAAATGTGGGATAGAATGAACACTGATGGAACTGTAGAAAAGTTAGTGAACATTAACACTGGTCAACTTAAAGGTTTACTTGGTGTATGTGTTGATTCAAGTAACGAACAATCAAAGCAAATTGATTATTGGATTGCCGTAGCACATAGCGGTGATAAGCATGATGATTTCGATATCCTTAACGTCCCTGCTTCAAAGTGGGCTGTATTTGAAGCACACGGCCCAATGCCACACGCTATCCAAGACGTGTGGAAGAAAATTATGTCTGAATGGTTCCCTTCTAGTGGATATGAACATGCTGGAACACCAGAATTAGAAGTGTACCCAGAAGGAGATATCACATCTTCCGATTATTACTCAGAGGTTTGGATTCCGATTAAATAGTAAACAGAAAAGTATAACAAATACCCTTATGTTGGTATAAGGGTATTTGTATGTGTCTAATTTTTATTAAGTAGATATTTATATTGGCTTCTACACAATTATTGTTAAATTAATAGACCATCTTTTTATAAAAAGATGGTCTATTATGACAAACTAAAATTCATACCCCAAACATAGCTCATAAAATTTTTATTAAACTATTGACTTCATAAAATCAATGAGTTGATCTTCTTGATGAGTACAACTTGCAATTTTGTTTTTACCAACCTTGCCACATTTTTTGCATTTGTGAACAATTTGGTAGCCTTTTTTATTCGAATATTCTAGTTCGATTGGTGCCATTAGTCCACGACACTCACTTGCCCGATCACCTGGTTTGTTATCCATATGTTTCGAATGCAAACAGTAAGGACAATGGTTTCTATAACTACCGTTCGTTAAAGGGGAAATTTGTTCCCTACAATTATCACATTGAAATGCGGTATTTTCCGTTTTTCTGCTCAAGTGCCATACCTCCAAGATTAATTTTTAATCTTTGGAGGCAGGGTTCCGTTTTGTTTTTACTACTATTGTAGCTTCAGGCTTTCTAAGCGAATTGACCAATTCACCGCCAAACTCTATTTAGCGATTACTTCTAGTTCCAACTTCAATTTAGCCTATTTCATCTAAATATCCGGACCACGATTGACTTTGTTAATTTGTATCAACCACTGTAAGACGGACTTCTCCACCTTCCATTAGTAGGTGTTCTACTTAGATCACTGACTTAGGCATTCGTCCCCTGATTTGCACTTTTGCATTTATCATAATTATTCAAAATATTACCACTCCATTACTTGCTATGTTTGAAGAATTCAATGAAAATTATAGCATATTTTTCTAATCCCCAATAAAAGTCAGGCAGATAAAGTAGAAATTGTTTGTATTCATTATGTGTTATATAGTTATACAAAAGCTTTTACTCGTTACACATTTAAATTATTCAACTAAAAGTTTATTATGAAAAGAGGCAGATTTAATGGAAGTTTCCGTACATACGTTAAATGCATTTACTAAAGGGTCAGAAGGTGGAAATCCTGCTGGGGTCGTATTAAAATCTGATTTTTTAACAGAGGAAAAAATGCAAATGATCGCAAAGAAGATCGGCTTTTCAGAGACTGCTTTCATACAAACTTCTCAACATGCAGACTATAAAATCAGATATTTCACTCAAACTAATGAGGTTAATTTATGTGGCCATGCGACTATCGCTTCTTTTCATTTACTGCTGTCAAAAAAGATGATTAAGGAAGCGACATACACGATAGAAACAGGTGCTGGAATTCTCAAAGTTCATATTGCTAACAGCAAAATTTATTTATCTCAAACTCTACCTAAATACTTTGACATAATTGATAAAGAAGAAATTGTTCGTTCATTACATATTCACTCAAATGACTTAGATAAACAACTGCCAATCCAAATTGTTTCGACAGGTTTAAGAGACATTATCATTCCAATAAAAAAGAAATCTATTTTAAATACGATTCATCCAGATTTCAATCTTATTAAGCAGATTTCAAAGAAATATAACGTTGACGGCTACCACTTGTTCACACTAGATTCTAATGATGCTCTCACTGCTCATTGTAGAAACTTTGCACCTATACATAATATCAATGAAGAAAGTGCAACAGGTACTTCTACGGGTGCTTTAACATGTTATTTGCACAAACATAATAAACTACCGATTACTACAAAACCATTTGTTTTCGAACAAGGTTTTGCTATGGGAACACCATCTGAAATCGTCTCAACATTAAAAATAAATAAACAAAATGAAATTGATATGATAGAAGTTGGTGGTATGGCAACCTATGTGAATGTAAAACATATGACGATTTAATTGAGCTTGTTACCTCACCTTTTAATCTTATATTGGTAATGTGTTTGGTCAAAATCTGCATCGACAATATGAACATTACTACGTTCTTTCGTCGTACTCTCATCTAAAAAGAGAAAACCAATTAAGCTGACAATAACGATACAGATAATTGTCACACAAATAAATAGAACAAATGCAAATAAACCTTCATTATTAAAAGATTTCATTAGCGGTGCTCACCTTCTTTGAACATGACATTGTTACACTATATGAGTTTCATTATTTTGATGTTCTCAACAAGTACAACTAACCTATCAATGCAATAGTTCCTCACAACAAATAGGCATCATCTGAAGTTTGAGATGATGCCTATTTAGCAACTTTATTCAGTCAATATGAACAAACGTAAGTAACTACCCTTTACTTGTCTCAATATTTCTAACAGTATAATTGCATTGTTTGCACGTATAAATCACATTTTGGTTCGATTGAGCAGTTAACACATCTTGCAATGGACTTACCTCTTTGCACTTTGGACAGATGACTTCTGGAATCATCATCATTCCTCCTTTTCTTAGTACTATCTGCTTTATCCTCACATTTGATACTTTTCTAAATTTTAATTATGGAATTCCCCTAAGCAAAATACTTGAAAGTCAACAAAGGTCAAAGTATAATGAAAACACAAAGTCAAAGATAGTCAAAGTCAAATCAAATGTTCTTATCTTACTAAGGAGGTTATACAGATGAAATGTAATCATTGTAATCAACGAGAAGCAAACTTAGAAATTCGCTTTAACATTCAAGGTCAAAAGGCACATATGCAGCTGTGCCATACTTGTTATAACGAAATAAAACAGGAACTGTATTCATCTAATGGGCAACCACCTTTCAACAATGGGTTCAGTAGTTTTAATCCCTTCTTTACAGGTAATGAACCTAATTCACACAACATGAAACAAAGTATGAACACGCAGCAACAACATGGTAGAAATGGCGGAGGAATACTTGATAGTTTTGGTCGCAACTTAACAGATGCTGCAAAAGCAGGGCTAATTGATCCAGTAATTGGACGAGATAAAGAAATTGCTCGTGTAACTGAAATTTTAAATCGACGCAATAAAAACAATCCAGTGCTTATCGGTGAACCAGGTGTTGGTAAAACTGCAATCGCAGAAGGTTTAGCGTTAAAAATCATTGAAGGAAACGTCCCAAGCAAAATTCAAAATAAAGAAGTATACTTACTAGATGTCGCCTCTCTCGTCTCTGATACTGGCATTCGTGGTCAGTTTGAAGAACGAATGAAGCAATTAATTAGTGAATTACAACAACGAAAGAATGTCATTCTCTTTATTGATGAAATTCATCAACTCGTTGGTGCAGGTTCAGCACAAGGTTCGATGGATGCTGGAAACATCTTAAAACCGGCACTTGCTCGTGGTGAATTACAAGTACTTGGTGCAACAACGTTAAAAGAATACCGTGACATCGAAAAGGACGCAGCATTAGAACGCCGCCTCCAACCTGTCATGGTTAATGAACCGACTGTTGAAGAAACGATTACGATCTTAAAAGGGCTACAAGATAAATATGAACAATTCCACGAAGTCTCTTTCAGTGAAGAAGCAATTGAAGCGAGTGCAAAACTTTCACACCGCTACATCCAAGACCGCTTCTTACCTGATAAAGCAATCGACTTAATGGATGAAGCAGGTTCGAAGATGAACCTTCAAACAGGTGGGTCTATTGATGAATCGATTCAATCAAGGTTAGATGATTTAGCGAAGGAAAAAGAAAAATGTGCAAAAGAAGAAAACTATGAACGTGCAGCAAAACTTAGAAAAGAAGAAATCGAACTTGAAAAGAAATTAACTGCAGATTCAAATTCAAATAAATCAACAATTACAGTTGAAGACATTCAATATATTATCGAAACGAAAACTGGTATCCCTGTTCGCAAATTACAACATGACGAACAAGCAAAAATGAAAGACTTAGATAAGAAATTAAATGCAAAGGTCATTGGACAAGAGGAAGCTGTACGTAAAGTAACAAAAGCAGTACGCCGCAGTCGTGCTGGCTTAAAACAAAAAACTCGCCCAATTGGTTCATTCCTATTTGTCGGACCTACAGGTGTTGGTAAAACAGAGCTTTCAAAGTCGTTAGCTGAAGAGTTATTCGGTGATAAAGAAGCAATGATTCGTCTTGATATGAGTGAATATATGGAGAAACATAGCGTATCGAAATTAATCGGATCTCCTCCTGGATATGTTGGTCATGATGAAGCAGGACAATTAACCGAACAAATCCGTCACAAACCTTATAGCATTATTTTACTTGATGAGATTGAGAAGGCACATCCAGATGTACAGCACATGTTCCTACAAATTCTTGAGGATGGACGTTTAACAGATAGTCAAGGCAGAACGGTAAGCTTCAAGGATAGTGTCATCATCATGACAAGTAATGCAGGTGTACAAGAGAAGAAAAAATCGCTCGGTTTTACAAGTGAGAATTATGAACAAGAAAGTACGATTCTTGAATCACTTGGTGCTTTCTTCAAACCTGAATTTTTAAATCGATTTGATAACATCATTGAATTCAATGCATTAGAGCAAGAACATCTTATCAAAATTGTTGATCTACTTCTTACTGACTTGAATGAACAACTGACAGAACAAGAAATTGAGATTACGTTTACAGATGAAGTGAAGAAAGACATTGCTAAGCGAGGTTATCACCCTGCATTTGGTGCACGTCCACTACGCCGTGTTATCCAAGAGCAACTTGAAGATAAAATTGCTGATGTGTTGTTAGATACAGAAGGTCACGTTCATACATTAGTGGCAGATGTTACTGAAAATGAAATAACCATTGCAGAGAAATAAAGAGAAACTTCCATCAGTGGAGGTGTTCATTCACCCACCACTGATGGTTAGTTGAACCAATAAGGTAATTACTGACGCTTATACCTCAAGGGTAGCACTAAAGCCCTCTCCCACTTAAACTTTGTTGATTTCCCTAATTTTTGAAGCGGGAGTCTTAGCGTCAGTTGAAACGTGATAAACGTAACGACTATAATTCAAACATTTTTTGAAGAAGATAGATAAAGCAGATATAATGCTTTATCTATCTTTTTTTGTTTTACATATACTCCCCTCTATTAATTGCTCTCGATTTTGTTGAAATCGTATCTCTTCATTTAATACTATCAAATAAAATGAAACTTCCATCATTGGAGGTTCTCCTTCATCCTTGAATGATGGTTATTTGAACCAATCAGGTAATGACTGATGCTTAAACCGCAAGGATATGACCATGGTCCTCTCCCACTTAAACATCGTTGATTTTCCTAAGTTTTGATATAGGAGTCTTACTGTCAGGTAACAAGTGATAAAAAATTTTTAACCTTTTTAAATCTTTTTTTATTCATTCTCGTTAAATATAGTGTAAACGAACTTATAAATTGAAAGGATAGTGAACAAATTATGAAAAAGAAAAAAGTAATGTTAATCGGAGTCTTATCTATTATACTTATAGCTTCATTTGCAGTTTATAATAAAGTCTCATTTGAGAAATTTAAAGAAGAATTTAAGCAAGATTGTACTGCAGATGGGTTATACTTTGAAGCAGATGGACGCGACCTGTTTTGCACAGATATACCACCTACAAATGAATAATTTAAATAAACAGCCCTCAGTAACGAGTACTTCTACGCTACTGAGGGTTAATTTTTATATTTACTAGTTATATGTTTTTTTGCAGTTAAAATGATAAATCTGCCTATGTAATGTACATAACTTAATCGTATAGATTGAAAACTACTTACTTCATAAGTATTCTTCATAAAAAACCTAGTTTTATCTTGTATGGTAGAATTGATATAAACACAAAAAAAGTAGGTCTGAACATGGAGTTTTTAACCGATAAATTAATTATTATCGCTTTATTTATTTGTATTATTCATTGCATCGAAACTTTAGCATATGCTGTAAGGCTGTCAGGTGCTAGAGTTAAAATGATTGCTTCAGCACTATCTTTATTTAACGTAATGGTTATCGTTTCTCGACTAGCAAATATGATGCAACAGCCTTTTACAGGTAGTTTAATTGATACTGCTCCATCAGAAAATACGTTACACTTCGTTGAAAATCAATATCGGTTTCTTATCGGCTCTTCCACATTTGGAACGATATTGGGCATTATATTATTACCCACTTTTATCGCATTATTTTCAAGAGCAATTATTCATCTATCAGAAGCAAGAGGATCGATTCCAGTCATCATGAGAAAAGGGCTATCCTATGAGTTTGTTAAACGTGGGGTCAAACATATTAACTTACCGAAGTTATCTCACTTAAAAGACTTTACTCTTACAGGGATTCCAAAACGATTGTTTGTAGTGAATATGCTTATTACAGCCATTTATACTATAGGTGTATTATCAGCACTATATGCTGCACTATTAGCACCTGAACGAGCAACAACAGCAATTATGGCATCTGGACTCATCAATGGAATAGCTACAATACTTCTCGTTATCTTTGTTGATCCAAAAATCTCCGTTCTTGCTGATGATGTCGTCAATCAACGTGGTAATTATATGGTACTTAAAAATGTATCAATCATGATGATCACATCTCGATTGTTAGGAACGTTACTTGCACAAGTTCTATTTATTCCAGGTGCGATTTATGTTGCGTGGTTCACGAAGTTTATTGTGTAAATCACTGAACTCTTTATTAAATTATAAAAGCTTATACATACTAATTAGGCCATATTACTCGTAGTTGTTTTGCGAATGATATGGCCTGTGATTTCATTGTAATTCAAAGTAAATATCCTCTGAATGCCATTTCCCATTGTATAACGACTCAATTTTCAATGGTCGTTTCTCGATTGACTTTCTAATATATTCATCTGGATAATAATCCGCATTACGCTCTGAAATAAGATTAATTTCTTTTCGAGAATTAGATAATCTCTTTCCTGTTGTCGAAACATAACCTGCAATAGGATCAATCCATTCATACTTAATTCTATCTACTTCCTCATCTTCAACATAAGTAAAATCTACAAATGTTTCGTGTTTTTGTTTCTTCTTATCTACTAGTAGATGAAGCTCAGCTTGCCAATGAAGTGATGAACCATCTGCTATATAGTGAAAATACGTTTTCTCCATGCTCATCACAACGACAACAATGAAAACAATTACTATCATTACAGCTATCTTACCTTTCAATATTCCCCCACCTACTTCAATCAAATGTTAATCTCTCTTTAGAATTTTCATCCCTCTCCATATGCAATTTATGGTACACTTAATGTCGTTATATCTTTATAAAGGAGTTCATGTAGGATGATTAGGTACGCAATTTCTTTAGGTCTAGTATTTATTATTAGTTTAATTATGAGTTATCTTGAATATGGTTTGACGTTAACTCTGCTTGTTTCCTTTTTAATCATATCATTTGGGATATTCCTTCCTTATTATCACACAATTTTCCAACAAAAAAATGTTACAAAGATTGAAAAGTTTCTAATACGTAACAAAAAGCAGCCAATTTATCAATTTTACTATGCAATTGCAAATGAATTAGATGATGAAATCGAAGCTTCACTTGAAAAAGTATTAAAGAAGCAAAAGCTTGCACCGAAACGTGCCATTATTGAGGTTATCTATCACCTTTACAAAAAGGATCGACGAAGTGCTAAGGAAAAGATCGAGCTCATTGAGAACCCGTTACTAAAAAAGTATTATGAAGCGAGTATTCAAATTGATGAAAGACGTTATCGTGTTGCAGAGCCCATGATTAACGAGCTTACACAAGATTGGATGAAGGATGCTCTCTACTCTGAAATTGCACTAAAAAAACAAAACCGTAAACAAGCGATAAAACATGCAAAGGCAGCTTATGAAAACGCAAAAGGGTTACAAAAATATATGCTCTATAAATCATACACTCGTGATTTCCCTGAGCTAACATTGTAAACTGATCATTACCTCTCAAAGCTACATCTTCAATTGATAACATATGATATACAAAAAAAGAAGAATCTAATGAGCATATTAGATTCTTCTTTTCTTTTTTATTATATAACGTGCAACGCTAAACGATTAACAGCAACGTCACACTATTTGAACATGAACACCCTTTAATACAACTAATAAACGATGAATATATCGATTTGAGTATAAACCTTGAGCTTACAATTGATGAAATACTACTATAGAAACATTGATTGTTAGCGAAATATTCTATCATTTCTTTACACGATCTCTCCTATCCTCTACAATTAAATTATAATTTGGTTATTTTTGAAAAGGGAGGCAATAAAATGAAAGCGATTGCACCAGTTGATTTAGGATATGGGATTTCTTTAATTGAAGACTTTGACTTAAAAATTGAGGGGCGTACAGGTACATATGTTATCCATGATGAAGAGCTAACCATTGTTGAAACTTGTGCAAGTCCATCTGTTCCATATATCATTCAAGGTTTTGAAGATTTAGGGTTAAAGCTTGAAGATTTACGTTGGATTATTGTGACACACATCCACCTTGATCACGCAGGTGGAGCTGGTTTGTTATTAGAAAAGTGTCCAAATGCTAAGGTTATCGTACATCCTCGTGGTTATCGTCATCTATCTAATCCAACTAAATTAATTGCTGGTGCTCGTGCTGTCTATGGTGATAAGTTCGATCAGTTATTTGATCCTATTGTACCAATCCCAGAAGAACAACTAATTGCAAAGGATGATGGTGAAACATTATCAATTGGAGACCGTACACTTACATTCTATAATACTCCTGGACATGCAAACCATCACTTTAGCATTCATGATTCAAAAAGTAACGGCATCTTCACTGGAGACACAATTGGTGTACATTATCCTCAATTAAGAGAAAACAATTTGAACCTTTATTTACCTTCAACATCACCTAATCAATTTGACCCAGAGGCAATGTTAGCTAGTACAAAGCGCATCGAAGAATTAGGAGTCGATCGCATTTATTTTGGTCATTACGGTGTAAGTGAAGAGCCACATGAAGTTTACCGTCAAATTCGTGAATGGTTACCTCTTTTTGTTGAAGCAGGTGAAATGGCTGTCACTCAAACTGACGATTTTGAAACGATCTATATAAAAACACGTGAGCACCTTACTCATAAAACAATGTCATTTTTACACGAAAAGGGAATTGCTAACGATCACCCTGTCTATAAAATACTAGAACTGGATATCAATGTTTGTGCGATGGGGCTCGCTGATTATGTGAAGAAGAAAAAAGCAACAGTCTAAAAAGTAGCTTTTACGTATTGGATTTTTTAAACTACCTAACTTAAATTTCTTTCTTATCTTTAAACAAATAAAAGAGATGGTTCACATGTACCATCTCTTTTATATTTGCGGTTCATCTTCTGAAATGACATATTCAGCAATGCGTAAACCATCCTCAAGTTTCTTAATAATAAGCCCTTCATAATGATCGAGCCATGTTGTTGGGCCATCAGAACGTGCGGGAACAAAATGATAGATGAGGATTTGATCTTCGGTTTGCTTCACCATCGTGTTTTCTTCAAAGTTGAAGTTTGGGACATATAATGCCATCATATCCGTTCCTAATGCAATCCATCCTTCTTCAAATTCGAACGTATGATATTCCATAAATTGTTTTGTATAATCGTTGGTGAAATATGGAGCGAGAAGACTCTCGATTTCCTTCTTCGAACGATACTCGTCATGTAGTCTTATTTGAGATTCATTAGCTTGCTGTAAAAATGTCTGGATGTCGTCGCTATTAATTTGCTCTGAAGGTAAAGCATGAATCACCGACTGTCCACTAAGTATTGCAACGATGCAAAGAAAACCTAAAAATAATTGCCTCATCTTTCCCCCCACTTTCCTCTATTTCTTCGCTAATCCTCTATAGATGGTATATCTCTAACACTAGACTGTACTTCAATATTAATTGGAACAATCGTATCTTCGTTATTGCATATTGGACAAGGCGCTAATTCTTTCATAATGATACAACAATCTTTACACGTATAATACATACTCATACTCCCCTTCATCTGTCTCCTCTTCCTGTTATTATAAATTTTAACAGTATAATGTATGATTTTTAATAAATTTCGTTCGTAAAATAATTGCATCTTTAGACAGGTTGTAAGGAGAATTTTATGATTCGTATCGAATTTCGTGTTTCCATTGTTTTTATGAGTAATATACACAATTAATTAGTCATACTTCTCGTTTCTTCTACAATGAGATACACTAGTAGCAATCACACTTATGACGTTACAAGTGATTCATTCAACATATTATTCCGTTGTCAATGATGATATGCTTCACTGATGAAAGGTTATTTCAATCATATACGACAATTCAACATAATAAGTTACAATGAAATGACAATCTAATCTTCTGCAACAAAAAAGAAGCCCATCAATTTGACAGACTTCCTTATACACCACCTTGTGCCATTAAATAGGCAACATAACCTAATATAAGAACAATTCCAATTATATAAGCTAAAAACACTGGATTTCTCATAATATGATGGGATCGTACGACTTTGTTCACTTCTCCATCATACTCTCCTTTTACTCGATCGACCTCTTGACCTATCTTAAACGTATACACTAATGAAACGAGTGATGTCAAAAAAATCAATAAGAGAAATACATATACATATTGGCTCATACCTTCACCTCTTTGTATTTCTTATACGTTACTGTTACCTTTCCACAAAAAGTATGAGCTTATACACATTGCTATTACAGCAATTCATCTTTTTTAAAAAGATAATTATAAGAAATATCGATAAAAATATAATGGCCTCGTTCAATTGGATAAGAGAAGGTTCGAATGACATCACCCGTTTCAATATCACTATATAGATCAGATAAAATGCCACGTTGTTCAATGCTCATTCGCATAATATTTTGCAAAAAATAAGGTCGCCAACTCCAGTTTCGATCATAATACTCAGGCTGAAGCTTCCATTCATCATATTCTTTAAAAATATTCTCTGATTTTTGGAACCCGTTCCCATCACAAACATAAATACGAAAACTTTCATCATGAAGTGCTTCCGCAATTTTATTAATTAAATCATGATAGTTAGTTGTCCCACATTTACCACAAACAGATTTCACTTTCTCTTCTAATACAGAAGTTACCTCATGTTGCACTTGTAATTTCTTCTTTTCATGTAAAATAAACTGCTCGAAGCTTTGCTTTAATTGCTGCTTTTGCATTTTTTCATCAATGAAAGTTGGTTCTGGATTTCCTAGAAAATACCCTTGATAATAACGTCCACCATTACGCCATGCATATTGAAGTTGAAATTCAGTCTCAATATCCTCATACATCAATTCCGCACCAATCTTCCTTGCAAGCATCGATATAGAAAAAAGCACATCTTGATACGTTCGTACTTCTCCTGTTTGCTTCAACATTTGTAAGTCAATCTTCAAAATATCTGGATTTAGTAAACGTAACCGATCTAAATTACTTCCATCCTTTCCAACATTATCGATTGCAAGCTTGATTCCATACGTCTTAAAATACGAGAATAAGTGGTTCAGTTGGTCAATATCCCCTATGAAGTCATGCTCCGTCACTTCAATAACGATACGGTTAAGAGAGATCCCTTCTTCACGATAATGTAGTAAAGTTTTTCTCAGTGATTCTCCATGGTCGTTCATCAAAAGGTTCGCATCACGATTAATGAACAACATTACGTTCTCATTTTGTTCAGTTAACAATTTCTTTAACGCTTTATTAAGTATTAAATCATCTACCTCTAATCGATATTCATCTGGAACCGACTCATCATGAAAAAATGACCCTAAACTTCGTATGATCGCTCCATCATGAATACGCCCAAGCACTTCATAACCAACAACGATGTGTTCATCTGCACTATAAATTGGTTGAAAGCAAGGAAACGCTTGATCTTTATTTGTCAAAATATCTAACGGGTCCATGTTCCACACCTCTTCCGCTGCCATACTATTAACGTTTAACCTTTATTTTATCACAACTTCCAAATACTTTAATAATAAATCAGCCATGTATACAACATAATATGATTAAAAGGCAGATCATAACGAAAAAGCTGACACATGTAAATAAATTGCATCAGCTTAATTAACTTATTTAAATGTAAATAATACAGTTATTTTTATCCATTTAAAATTGTTCCACCATTTACATGAATCGTTTGTCCTGTTATGTAAGAAGATTCATCAGAGCCTAAAAATACATAACTTGGAGCTAATTCTTCTGGCTGACCAGCTCTCCCCATCGGTGTATTTGTTCCAAATGTTTGAACTTGATCTTCTGGAAATGTAGAAGGAATGAGTGGTGTCCAAATTGGTCCTGGTGCAACAGCGTTTACACGAATTCCTTTGCTCGCAAGTGATGTCGAAAGTGAACGAGTAAAGGAAACGAGTGCGCCTTTTGTAGATGAATAATCAATTAATGTTGGATGTCCTTGATAAGCAGTAATTGAAGCCGTATTAATGATTGTACTACCTTCCTTCAAATGTGGTAGTGAAGCATTTGTTAAATAAAATGCCGCGAACACATTTGTTCGAAACGTCTTCTCCATTTGTGCTGATGTAATGTCTTCAAAATTTTGCTGTGGATGTTGTTCTCCTGCATTGTTAATTAAAATATCTAATTTACCAAACTTATTAAGCGTTTGTTTCACTACATCTTGACAAAACGATTCATTACCGAGGTCACCTCTAATGAGTAAACACTCTTTCCCTTCCGCTTCTACCTCTTTTTTCGTTTGCTGTGCATCATGATCCTCATCTAAATATACGATCGCTACATTTGCACCTTCCTTCGCATAATGGATCGCAACAGCTCTACCAATCCCGCTATCACCACCTGTTATAAGTGCAACTTTATTTAATAGTCTGTCACCACTTTTATAATCACTATCCTTATAAATTGGCTTAGGTGTCATTGCATCTTCTTCACCTGGTTGCTTTTTTAAATGTTGTGCAGGCTGTCCATGTGGGTAAAATTGTTCTTTTGTCATCGTGATTATTTCCTCCTTAGCGAGCTTCGTTTAATTGTTAACAATCTAACCGAATGCTACAGAAGGTAAACCCCAATCAAGAACAATCAACATGAACATTTTATAAACTATGTACCCATGCTAAGTTGTTATACGTTATCTTTTTATCATTTCATAGTAAAACAACTGATGTGTGAACGTGTGCATAGTTTGATTCCTACCTACATACATAAACACCTGCCAAATTGACAGGTGCTCATCAAATTTTTATAAGTTTTGTAATGCTGATTGTGCCGCAGCAATACCAGCACCTTGGTTAACTTCCAACCCTTGAGTGCGAAGTGAATTTTCAAGTGCGGCTAATGCAAATGTGACATTTCGCCAATTCGCATTATAACCCATAAGTCCTATTCGCCACGCCTTTCCTTTCAGTTCTCCAAGTCCTCCTCCAAATTCTAACCCATACTCATCAAGGAGGTATTTTCTACCATTTGCCTCATCGAAGCCTTCAGGTACTTTCACTGATGTTAATTGACACAAACGATGTTGCGCATTTTTCACAACAAGCTCTAGCCCTAATGCTTCTAACCCTGCTTGTAATGCCCGTCCATATCGTTCATGACGTGCATACACGTTCTCTAAACCTTCGTCTACGATAAGACGTAAACCTTCTCGTAAAGCGTAGATCATCGAGATTGGAGCAGTGTGATGATAGAATCGTTCATCACTCCAATAATTTTGAATCATCGATAAATCTAGATACCAGCTTTGAACCTTCGTCTTTCGATTTGAGATCACTTCAACAGCGCGATCATTCAACGTGACTGGAGCAAGGCCTGGTGGGATACTTAGACATTTTTGTGTTCCGCTATAAGCAGCATCGACACCTATTTTATCAATTTCAGTTGGCGAACCACCTAGTGATGTGACCATATCTGCTACTAAGAGTGCATCGTGTTCATGTACAATTGTACTAATCTCATCAAGCGGTTGTTTCACACCTGTAGATGTCTCAGCATGGACAATACCGACAAGCTTCACTTCAGGATGTTTGGATAAAGTTCGCTTAACATCTTCAGGTTGGATAATCTCACCCCAAGGAGCGTGAACTTCGATAACCTCTGCCCCACATCTCGATGCGACATCAACCATACGATGTCCAAATAAACCATTAACACAAATTATGACCTTATCATCTGGTTCAACAAGATTCACAAACAAAGTCTCCATTCCAGCACTTCCTGTGCCAGACATCGCTAATGTTACTTTATTATCTGTTTGATACACCGTTCTTAACAAGTCCATCGTTTCATTCATAATATGTAAGAAAGCAGGATCTAGATGTCCAAGCAACGGCGTTGACATCGCACGTAACACCTCTGGTGCAGCATTACTAGGTCCAGGACCCATGAGCAAACGACTTGGTGGATTTAATTGATTCATTTCTATCAACTCCTCATTTTATCTTTGCCAATTATCATAAATAATTTATTAAATAATCATTATTACATCTGTCTTCACAAAAAATAAGTAGTAGTAATAGATTACTTAGTAAAATTCATACAAGCTATGGATATTGAGAAAAACTACTACACCTAAAAGTTTCATTTAATACTTTATACAAGCTATTATCCGATTCCTGCATCAATTAAACAAAGATGAAACGACTCCTGTTCTTACTACAACGAATGACATGAAATGGTCACAATCTCATTACAAGAACATATCATTATTATTCGTTCAATTCTAATAGGAAAAGAGATAGCTCGAAGTTAGAACCTCAAGCTACCTCTTATCGATTAAAACGGATACTGATTTAAGTGCTGACCGCCATCTAACGTTAGGCATTCACCATTCATATATGCAGCATCATCAGAGAAAATGAAAGCTGCTAATTTCCCAATCTCTTCTGGAGTACCGAGACGACCTAGCGGAATACTTGCTAGTGTACGTTTCGCTGCCTTTTCTGATGTAAACAGTTTCTCCGCTCCACCAGTACGCTCGATTGGACCAGGTGCAATCGCGTTAACACGAATGCCATACTGTCTACCCCATTCAACCGCAAGCGTACGTGTCATAGCTAACACACCTGCTTTTGCACTTGCCGAATGAATAACACCAGGACCTGCATCCCATGCATATGTAGCGACAATGTTAGTGATTTTTCCTTTTATACCATTCTCAATCCAATAGTTTCCTAGAATATTAGAACAATAGAATGTACCATTTAGTACGATATCAATTACAGAATTCCAACCGTTTACAGATAATTTTTCAGCAGGTACGACAAAATTACCAGCTGCATTGTTTACTAGAGCAGTTACTTTACCGAATGCATCCACTGATTCTTTTAACATTCTTTCAATATCATCTGTATTTCGAACGTCCATTTGAACTGTAAGAACCTGTCCTTCAGTTTGTTCAATTTCTTGTTTAGCTGCTTCTAATCTTTCTAAGTTTCTACCAGTGATGACAACCTTTGCACCTTGAGAAGCAAACTCTTTTGCCATATATTTCCCCATACCGTTTGATCCGCCTGTAACAATTACTACTTCATTATTCATGTTAGCCCTCCTAATAAAAAATGAATGAATATTCACTCATTTAATTATAGCATGATAATAGAATAAAAAGAAACATTATCCAGTAAAAAACCGTATGCGAGAACGAGCATGCGGTTTCTTACGATAATACATTATTAAAATGGATACACAAGTGGAATTGTAAACATCATAACGATCATGATGACCACTTGTAACGGTACACCAACTTTGACAAAATCCTTGAACTGATAGCCACCAGCTGTAAGCACAAGTGCATTGGTCGGAGAAGCAACTGGTGTAGCAAACGCCATACTTGCTGCAACAGATACTGATAACAAGAGCGGATAAGGACTAACTCCCATACTTACTGATGCTGTAATTGCGATTGGTGCGAAGATAACAGCTGTTGCTGTATTACTTATAAATTGACTTAAAATCATCGTCACGATATAAAAACCAGCCATTACTGCCGTTGGGCCAAACCCTCCAAGGGAAGTAACTAAGCTATTCGAGATGAGCTCTACCCCTCCTGTTTTTTCGAGGGCGGTTGCCATCGGAAGCATTGCGGCTATTAACACAACAGACTCCCAATTAATATTTCGATATGCCTCATCCATATTTCGCAAACATCCTGTTACAAGCATAAGAAAGGCAGAAATCATAACCGCAATTACACTTGATACAATATTAAACGTCATTAATATGAGCATAAATACCATGATTGCCAATGCAATAGGTGCTTTCCCCTTTGCAAAAGCATTGCTTGCATCATCTTCAATTGAGTTTGTTAAAATAACGTTAGAACTATCATTTCCGAGCAACTCAATTTGACGCCATTCTCCATGAACAAGCAGAGCATCTCCAAAACGCAGCTTCTCATGAATCAAATCACCACGAATATATTTCCCACGTCTATTAATAGCCAAGACGTTTAGCTGATAGATTTCACGAAAGTTCAACTCCGCTACGGTTCGATTAATAAAATCGGAATGTGCACTAATAATGATTTCGGTCAATCCAAGCTCTTTAGAAACGAGACGATTCGTTCGATCAGTTGGTTTAACAGCTTCAAATGCTAACCCGTTTTCATCAGCAAACTGATGGACCTGTCCCTTCTTACCAAGCAGAAACAAAATATCATCGACGTGAAACTCACTTTTAGATGCTGCTGATCGACGTCGCATCTGCTGAATTAACGAAAAACGTTCACCTTCTCGACGGTCAATCTCAACTACTGTTAGATGATACCGTTCACGGACTTTTAATTGTGCGAGCGTCTTTCCAACTATGCTCGACTCAGGTAAGACACGTACGCAAAACAATTCATCTTGTAACTTATAATATCCAGCCAGCTGTTCTGGAGAAATATGGTCTTTTCCACTTCCAGTCACCTTATAGTCAGGTAACAGTCTCTTTCCTACTGTCACCATAAACAATAAACCTGTAATTAATGCGACTAATCCAATGATTGTAAAATCAAAAAATGCAAGTCCCTCATAATTATAGTCTTTTAATGTTTGACTAACGACGAGATTCGGAGGTGTACCTATGAGCGTTAATACACCTCCAAGACTACTCGCATACGCAAGCGGAATAAGAAACTTTGAAGGGCTTACCTTCATTTCTAGCGCTAAACTAAGTACAACTGGCAACAATACGGCAACTGTCCCCGTATTGCTCATAAACCCGCTAAATATACCTACAACAAGCATAACGACAATTAAGAGTTTCGTTTCATTTTTCCCTGCTAGTTTCAATAATTGCTTACCGATTAATTTTGCAAGACCCGTCCGAAAAATCCCAGCCCCAACGACAAACAATCCCGCAATCATAATCACGATCGAATTGGAAAATCCACTCAATGCTTCAGTCGGAGTAATGATGCCAAACAAAACGAGTGTCAGCATTGAACCGACCGCAACAGCGTCCGTTCTAAACTTTCCATTAATAAAAAATAGCGTTGTAACAGCTAAAATTACAAATGTCATGATCATCGGCTGATTCATTATATCACCCCAGATTTTCTCAGCATATTGAAGTTAATTCATTACCACTATACACCGTTCCTGCCATTCACCCTATATTTTACAGAAAAAAATTCCTATCAATCCGTTATTTTCTTAAAAGGACATGATTTTTCTTTCTGTCTATATAGATAAACTTTTAGTTATCGTGTAATGTTTATTGAAGGGTTATCCTCTTAAACATTGAAACATAGATTAATAAGATCTTTTCTTGAATAATTAATTGTGTTTTCAAAGTATGCAAGGATACGTAGACGACTAAGAAATGTTTTATAGTCTGTCATCAAAAGAGGGCTTACTTCATTCCCACTCAAAATTCATTAACTATTCTAAAATATAGTGCGGACTCCAGAGAGAGTCACTTGATACAATGAAAAACTTCAATATAAGGATTGGTAGATACTATGAACCGACGTAACTTCATGAAACGATCTTTTAAACTATTAATAAATACCATTATTTTAACGGGTGGAACTTATGTATATGCACGCTATATCGAACCTCGACTCATTCGAACGAATTTAGAAAAAATTGTTGCGCCTCAAATACCTGAAAGCTTTGATGGACTACGAATTCTTCAATTTAGCGATACACATATCGGTCACAACTATACACTCGATCAGTTCAAACGACTCGTTGAGAAAATCAATGAACAATCATGTGACCTCGTTTTATTCACTGGCGACTTAGTCGATGAACCAAATAACTATGACCAGTTAGATCAAATAAGTCCGATTCTTTCAGCTATTCAAGCACCTTTAGGTAAATATGCTATATTTGGAAACCATGACCACGGTGGATATGGTACAGAAATTATGAAGAAAGTATACGAGCAATCAGATTTTCAATTACTAATGAATGAACGTGTAGATATCTATAACACACTTGGGGAACGCATTATCATAGGTGGAATTGATGATGCCATGCTTGGACATCCAAAACCTGAATTAGCTTTACAAAACGTAACTGAAGAAGATTTCGCAATATTACTAGCTCATGAGCCAGATATTTTTGCTCATCTTGGTAGTTTTCACTTCCATACTCAATTATCTGGTCATAGTCATGGAGGACAAGTACAACTCCCCTTCCTTGGTCCATTGTACACACCACCTGGTGCAAAGAAATATTATGAAGGCTGGTATGACCATGCCGATAATGAGAAGAAGCTATATGTCAATCGAGGTATTGGTACTACACGTGAGCCATATCGCTTTTTATCTATACCAGAAATAACAATTTTCACATTAAAAAGATCAGAAGCATCTTAAAATAAGAAGCCGTGACTAGATGCCACGGCTTCTTGCTTCATGTATTCAACTTCTTTTGTATGATGAACTCTATTAAGATTGGGTTTGAAAATAAATTTCTTCAACCTTTTGAGCAGGCACTGGACGACTATAATAAAAGCCTTGAGCCTTTTCACATTTTTTCTGTTTCAAAAATTGCACTTCCTCCATCGTCTCAACACCTTCAGCAACAACATCCATATCTAATACTCTCGCCATATGTAAGATCGTCGATACAATCGCTTCACTATCTTTATCAGAAAGCAAATCATGGATGAATGATTTATCAATTTTCAATGTGTCAATTGGAAAATGCTTTAAGTGTGCAAGCGACGAATAACCTGTTCCAAAATCATCGATTGATACCTTCACACCAAGAGCCTTTAATTGATTTAATACGTGGACCGCTTCACGAGCATCATACATTGCACCTTCGGTAATTTCAATATCAAGATACTTTGGGTCTATATCATGCGTATGGATAGCTTCTTCAATCATTTCAACGAGATCTGCCTGTTGAAACTGGCGCGTTGATAAGTTCAATCCGATTGTTGCCAACGGGAAACCTTCCTTTTTCCACTCAGCAAGTTGGCGACAAACCTCATGAATAACCCAACGACCGATCGGAATGATTAATCCTGTCTCCTCTGCAAGTGGAATAAATTCACCAGGTGAGACGAATCCAAACTCAGGACTTTCCCAACGAATCAATGCTTCAAAGCTTTCAACCTCATTCGTTTGAATGTTCACTTGAGGTTGATAGAATAAGATGAATTCGTTAGCTAAGACAGCCTTACGCAACTCTGTTTCAAGTAATAATGTGCGAGGAGTTCCTTTTACCATCTCTTCAGAATAGAATCGATAATGATTTTTCCCACTTTGCTTCACTTGGTAAAGTGCGG
This sequence comes from Bacillus solimangrovi, assembly GCF_001742425.1. Classification (GTDB taxonomy): domain Bacteria; phylum Bacillota; class Bacilli; order Bacillales; family Bacillaceae_N; genus Bacillus_AV; species Bacillus_AV solimangrovi. The sequence goes on along the minus strand of NZ_MJEH01000004.1, from coordinate 70,650 downwards.
TATCTGCATTTTGAATGAGCTCATTTTCAGTTTCACCGTCTTTTGGGAACAGTGAGATTCCGATACTTGATGTGATATAGACTTCTTTTCTATTTAACAGAAAAGGCTTATTAAACGATTCAACAATTTTTTTTGCAACCTCTTCAGACTTTTTATGGTTAGCTCCACGTAAAATAATAATGAATTCATCACCACCTTGACGAAAGACGGCTGAACTATTTCTCACAATGTTTAAAATTCGATTAGCTACTTTCTTTAATAACAAATCACCTACATTGTGCCCCATCGTATCATTTAACAATTTGAAACGATCCAGATCTAAGTACATGAGTGCAAAATTTTGATTAAATTTCTTCCCCTTTTTCACTGCTTGAGACAAATCCTTTATAAGAGAGGTTCGATTCATAACACCTGTTAAGTCATCGTAATAAGCAAGGCGCTCAATCGTAAGTTCATTCTTACGTCTCTCAGTTATATCTCTAGCAATGATATAGATCCCTGTTATATTCTCATTAATTACTATTGGAACTGTAACCATTTGAATATAGTGAACCATTCCTTTTTTATGGATAATCCGACATGTTAATGTCTCTTTATCTCCTGATAACGTACGATGAAAAATCCGCTCAAAATAACCTTGATCATCATCATAGATCAAGCTTTGTATGGAACGATTTAACAACTCTTTTTCTGTATAACCAGTTATATCTTGGGTAGATGGATTGGCATTTAAAAAACGTCCCCTCTCATCTAACGATATAATTGCATCCATATTATAATCAAACAGCGAACGATAACGCTGTTCGTTTTCATCCATTCTAATTTTCTCTTCTACCATCACAGTGATATCTCTCGTTACAGAGATGACGTATTGACAAACATCATCATCATCAACAATCGGTGTTAATATCGACTCACCGTATATCGTTTTACCGTTATTTAAAGTTATTTTATCTTGAAATGAACATGATACCTTTTCTTTTGTAACCTTTTCATAGTTACCTAGAATTGTTTCTAAAACTTCTTCAGATAGAACATCATGAAGATACTTACCTACACAGTCTTTTGGTACATTTGTGTTTTCCAATACAGCTTGATTAACAGCAGCATACTTGAACGTAGGTCCTTCTTCTACTTTCATTAGGAAGATCATATCTTGTACAGAATCAAAAATAACACGCTGAATAACCTTTTCTAAATTTCCTTTAGAAAACAGTTGTGACTCACTTTTTAATAATTCCTGAATCCTTTCCATATTCACCGCATCCTCTATTAGAAAACATTCTTTACGTACATACAAAACCTTCTAAGGTTAAATGGACACTACTAAAAATAAGTAAAACATCAAAATATTTAAACTATATAGCATATTTTATCATCATTTCATTTAAGTGCCAAAGATTATTCTAGTATTTCTTATATTGTCACACTAAAATTTACAATAACTTCATTCATATGACACATAGTACCCCAAACGAAAATAAGAGAATGCTTCCAAAAATTGTACTTACCATATAGATGAGCGCTGATTTAGTTTTCTTCTGTTGAAGGAGTTGAACAGCTTCAACAGAAAATGTAGAAAATGTTGTAAATGCACCAAAAAATCCAATCCCTATAAAATGGTGTAACATACTTTCATTTACTACTAGATCACTATTCAAATAACTCCCCGTATAAACCCCTAATCCAAATGCTCCAATTACATTAACAAGTATCATCGCAACAGGTAACCTTGAGAATCTCTTCGAAATAAAAGTACCGATTAGAAACCGGAACCAAGCCCCAATTGCACCTCCAAATGCAGTTATGAAAACTAAGTTCATGATACCTTCCTCCATATGAATGAAAGCTTAAGTCCTACCATTATTCCAATCATTGCAGCAGTCAATCCACCAGCAACAGAAGAACCGATATAAATGATGGTAGCTGTTGAGGATGTTTGCCACAAAGTAATGCTATCAGCAGCAAAGGTTGACATCGTCGTAAACCCTCCACAAAAGCCTGTACCAATCCCTACTCTAACCCATTCTGGTAGGTTACTATTGAATGCAATTCCAGTTAAGCATCCTAATAAAAAGCTCCCACTAATATTTTCTGTAAATGTTGCGAATGGAAATTGTGAAAATGTCATTTGTGTGTTCACAAATAGCCGCAGAACAGCCCCTGACGCACCACCCAATAATACTGCGACACTCAATTTCATTTCATGAGCTAGTTGCATAGTTTCTATATCCTTTCTTTAACTTATATTGCGTGTTCAAAAGAAGAAAATCGAGTTACATGAGGCTCATAACAACAAGTTAATCCAATGTTACGAGTACAATTTCCCATAGACTTTTTAAAAAAACTCATAGATCCCGAAAATATGTTAGACAGTATAAAAAATATATTTTTTCAGAATTACAATCATTTTAACGAAACGTATTGAGCATGTAAAATAACTATTTTCACCCGAACCTTCACGAACAAATTTGCTTCTTATACATATATTAATCGAACTAATACCTAAATCACTTTTATGTATTGAATGTGGAGCCTTAGTGACAAATTATCGGACCTGCTCCATTTAATTATTTTCAACATATGATGCACTATAAACGCCTAGTAAGTAATAGAACATCTGTATAGGTGTAAGACAGACAGATAGATATTGAGGAGGCAATTGTATGCATTATGTATATGACGACCACAGACAGTTTCCAATCTTCCCATTTTTAGCAGGTCTTGCAGTTAGTCCATTCTTATTTGGTGGGTATGGAGGATATGGGGGATATGGAGGTTATCCTTATTATCAGCCTTATTCATACTACTCACCTTACCAATCTTATCCATATTACAGACCGTACAACTCTTATGGTCCTTACTGATTAATGGCATGAATATGCTACGAAAACTTCGTTATTTTACAGTCAACAGTCTAAGCTTACATTTTTCTTACTGTAACAAAAAAACAAATACCTCTGCACAATTGATGCAGAAGGTATTTGTTTTTTTATTATTCCTCATCTTCGCCTACCATATAAGCCATGTCATATAGCAACATTTGACTGTTTACTTGCTTTTCACCTGACTTACGTTGTACATATTGGTACACACCATTCTCTGTTTGAACACGAGCTTTGACGTTATCTTCTAATGAAATTTGAAGTATTTTTTTAATGCTGTTTTTGATTTCATCTGAATAAATTGGGAACAAGATTTCAACACGTTTGATCATATTTCTCGTCATCATATCTGCCGAGGATAAGAAGTATTTCTCTTGTCCATTATGATAGAAATAATAGATTCTACTATGTTCTAAGAATCGACCAACAATGCTTCTAACGGTTATATTATCACTAATTCCTTTAATACCAGTCCGAAGGCAACAAATCCCTCTGACGATTAGATCAATCTTTACACCTGCTCTTGACGCATCATACAATTTCATAATGAGACTCTTATCAGTTAATGAATTCATTTTTAAGATAATACGCCCATTTCCATACTGGTTATGAAATTGAATTTCTTTATTTATAAGTTCAATAAAGTCTGTCCGAATATCAAAGGGAGCAACTGATAAATGATGAAATGCTGGCTTTTCCATATATCCACTTAAGTAATTAAAGAAATTTGTAGCATCTTCACCAAATTGTGTTCGTGACGTAATAATGCCCATATCTGTATAAAAGTCGGCTGTTACATCATTGTAATTTCCCGTCCCTAAATGAACAAAGCGTTCGATTTTCCCTTCTTTTTTACGCACTACTAGGGTGATTTTACTATGTGTCTTCAAGTAGTTCATACCATAAATAACGTGACAGCCTGCCTTCTCTAACGCTTTCGCCCATTGAACGTTGTTCTCTTCATCAAAACGTGCTTTCAATTCTACGAGAACAGTCACTTGCTTGCCATTTTCAGCAGCCTTTTTCAGAGCCTCAATAATAGGTGAATCACCACTTACACGATATAGCGTTTGCTTAATGGCTAATACATCAGGATCATCTGCCGCATCATCAATAAAATCAACGACCGCATGAAACGATTCATAAGGGTGATGCAAAAAGATATCTTTTCGAGAAGCAACCTCAAAAATATCATCTTGATCTTGAAGGTCCTTTGGAGGTTGTGGAATCAACGTTTGAAATAACAAGTGTTCTTTATTTACCGCCATAACTTTGTGAAATTTAAATAAAAATGTTAAGTCAAGTGGCCCGTGAATATGATAAACATCTTTCTCATGAATTTCTAACACATTAAGTAGAAATTGCAACAAGGAAGGTTCAATATTATCTTTGCGTATTTCTAAACGAACAGCTGCCCCCCATTTTCGCTTCTTCAATTCCTTCTCTATTTCTTTTAGTAAATCTCTAGCACCCTCTTCATGGATCGTCATATCTGCGTTACGTGTAATTCGAAATTGTGACACAGATTTTACTTCAAATCCTTCAAATAGGTGATGAATGAAATGCCCAATTACATCTTCAAGCATAATAAATTGACGACTTGTTCCATCACTAGGAAGTTCAATAAAACGGTCGAGAACACTTGGAACTTGGACAATCGCAAACTTTTCCTTCTGCTCAATATCATCTTCGGTTGGATCCTCAAGCTTAATTCCGAGGTTTAAGCTCTTATTTAATAACATTGGAAATGGACGGTAAGCATCAATTGCCATTGGGGTTAAGACAGGAAAAATATGATCGTTGAAAGTTCTCTCTAAAAAATTGTATTGAGAAGTATTCACTTCTTTCATGGATACCATATAGATTTGTTCTTCTTCTAATTCAGACCATAGGTCATGTGAATATGTCTCATATTGCTGACAGACAAGTTCATGGTTCATTCTCGAAATTTCAGCGAGCTGTTGCTTCGGTGTCATACCAGCCTTATTCTCAGGTTTATTAAATTCTGCTTTCACTTGATCTTTCAACCCTGCGACACGAACCATAAAAAACTCATCTAAGTTAGAAGAAAAGATAGCAAGGAACTTAAATCTTTCCCCTAATGGGTTTGATGAATCAATCGCTTCTTGTAAAACTCGTTCGTTAAACGCAAGCCAACTCAACTCACGATTATTGTAATGTGCTTTATTACTTAGCTCCACTACTTTCACATCATTATTGTCCATCTGTGCTCCCCCTTCAAGTTCTATCTCTTATACTATCTATTTTAATACAATATTAAGAAAATTGTATTAAATTTATTTGTATAGCGAAACTATCGGTTCTCTATTTTAAGCCTATTTTAACAAAAGGATGCTGAATCTATTGTAAATTGTATGTAAAAAATCTTAGACGTATGATAACGTCTAAGATTTTTAGCAATTCTCTATACAACTATAATCTGATAACTAACTTTCAATAGAAGATAAACAAATCTCTGGTCTAATAAGGTTCACATTTTTATTAGACTTTTGATTTCGGATGAAAATGAAAAGTTACAGGTAACTTCAATACTTTTTCTAAATGTTTCTTCTGTTTGCTTGTTGCGTATGCTTCTGCTGTTATTTGCCCCTCATGTGTTACATGAATATGAAGAGTACCTTCATGTAATTCTGTTCGAAGATTTTTCACAATCTCCCGCTTCGTTTCATTTAACGCTGCTGCAACTTTCAATGTTGCACCTAACAAACGCAGGTTTCTCTGTTCTTCGTTCGTTATAATGTGGTCGTATGTCTCAAGATACTGTTTGAAAACAGCTTTTGATTTATACGATGCTACAAGTGCTAGTTTAAGACGATCAATATGATTTAAACCATCAATTGTTCGATTTGCTAATACGTAAAATGTATGTTGACTTCCAGACTCAGAATCAATGTAATCACCTAAATAAAATACACGTGAAGCACTTCTCAACAGCGTCAATTCTTCTACTGAAATATCACTTATGCCAAGCTCATTCATTTGATTAAGCAGTTTCTTTGCAAGTTTGAATCGTTGTAATGAACTATTCACATTCATATCGTACTCAAACATTAGTTCAAATAAGCTCTCTTCTAGTACGTCTGGGAAAGCAATTAATTTATGAGGTTTTAACAATTCCTCATAGAAGATACCATCTCTTAGACCTTTTCGACTTAAAATAAATGATGACGCTGATGAAATTTCATAAATTTCACGAAATACTTGTATTGCCGGAACAATAATATCTGCCCTGTCTTCACTTAAACCTTCAACTCGACGCATTTGATCAAAATCAAGATCTTTCATATGATTAAATACATCTTCGATTTGTGAAAAGTTCATTTCATACTGATGTAACCCACCCATTGGGTATGTAATCATTGCTTGATGGACTTGTGCCATATTTCGTGCACTCCCACCAATCCCTATTACTGGTAATCTCTTATCTCTCAACCAATCAAGTGACTGGAACTGCTCCTTCAAGAACGAACGAATGGCTTCACGTTCTTGCTTCGTTGGCATCTCACCTTTCACAAACCGTCGTTTTAATGACAATGCACCAAACGGGAAGCTATGATATTTCTTAAGTGTACGATTTTTGAACAACGTTACTTCTGTACTTCCACCACCTATATCAATCGTAATTCCATTTTCAATATCCATCGAATTCACAACAGCAAGAAAACCATAATAGGCTTCTTCATATTCTGAAAATACTTGAATATCAAATGACACAACTTCTTTAATTTTTTTAAGAATCTCAGCTTGATTTTTTGCACGACGAATTGTCGCTGTCGCAGCTCCTTTTACATTCTTAATGTTATGATAAGTAGCGATGTCTTGATAGCTTTTTATCGTATTCACTAGTACTTCTATTCCTTCTTCAGTGAGACAATCATGATCATCTAAATAGTTGCGAAGACGTGCAACAGTTTTGATATTATCAACCTCACGAAATGGGCCAGCTTTCTCGTGTTTATATATAGCAAAGCGTATTGTATTTGAACCGATATCAATGACGCCATAAGTATCTGCCAATCTCATTCATCCTTTTCTCTATGTAATAAAGTGAAACTTCCATCAGTTGAGCTTTTCTTCATTTTTCACTAATCGTTAGTTGAACCAACCCTTTAATTACTTACATTTATACCATAAGGGTAAAACCAAGGTCCTCTCACCCGTAAATCTTCAATCTATATTATCAAAAAACTCGTATTTTTTTCATTATTTTATCCAAAATAGAATTTGTTCAATCGACGAAACTTCTTTCAGCAACAATAAAACGGAAACATGTTTTATGTTTATAGCTTTCATTTTGAAAAGGGAAATTTAATTTCTCATGCTTATTAACAGCCTAAATAGCGTTCATATTATATTACAAATCTACAACGGACATCGACATTATCAAGTTGTTTTTTATGGATTACTCATGATTCTCTAAGATTTTCTTGTAAAAAGAGAAAAATAGATTGGTAAAGACAATTATTGGTATAGTTAAATTAACTTTTTTTATAATAATAGTAAAAATATGCTAATCTGTAGTTATAGGGTACATTATCTTTAAAGGAGGAGAAGGTCATTCGCACGAAAGATTTAATCATTTTATTAGTAACTTTTGTAGTAGAGGTAGTGTTAACGTTTGTCGTTGCCTCTAAATTTTCTGTAAGGTTTATTGAGTTAATGTTTTTCACTGGCATTGCTTTTGCTGCTATTAGTTTTTATTTTTCAAGCAGCGGAGGAATTGTTTCAGATTTTAGTTCTTCACAAGCCAATGCACAAACAGGGATTATTCAAAAAAGGGAAACATTTGTATTTAGAAGAGGACCTGTATTCACTTCTTCGATAATATTTTTCTCCATTGGGTTCGTGTTTTTTATTTTACTAATTTCAGGGATAATCTCACCTGTTCAAAATTGATATCATACAAATTAGTAAAGAGCTTGGAACTATTTCAAGCTCTGTTTTTGATGTTATCCAATAAAATATGGCTGATTACATTTTGTGTTTTAAACAGAAGCCATTAAGCATAATATAGCTCTTTATTCACACTTTTCCTCATGGAGCGATTAACTTAGATACAACGGTGGATTAGATATTTAGTTTTAGATAGTGTTATTGTTAAAAAGTTGACACACTTAGCATAATATAGTGTGATAAAATCAAATTTGAATGCTAATTGTAACCATAAATTTTCTATCGAAGAAAGGATGATACTTTTGAAAAAGAAGTATACAGGAATGCTTTTTGTGCTCTTATTAATAACCATTTTATCTGCTTGTAGTAATAGTGAAAAGACTCTTGAAGAGCCAAACAATTGGAAAGTTGAAGACTTTACATACACGAACCAAGCAAATAATCCAGTATCATTAGAAGATCTTAAAGGGACTGTTTGGTTAGCCGATTTTATATTTACAAATTGCGATACAGTATGCCCACCGATGACAGCAAATATGAATAAACTTCAAGTTAAACTGAAAGAAGAAGGTATGGAAGATGTGCGTATCGTTTCATTCAGTGTAGATCCAGAAGTTGATACACCACAAATGTTACAAGAATTCGGCGATAAATTTGGTGTTGATTACTCGAATTGGGATTTTCTAACAGGATACAAACTTGATGAAGTTAAAACTCTTGCATTGAAATCGTTCAAGGCATTAGTTGAAAAACCTGAAGGAGAAGATCAAGTTTGGCATGGCACCAGCTTCTATCTTGTTAATCAAGAGGGGATCGTCGTCCGTGATTATAGCGGTTTAGATGTTCCATTTGAGCAAATCATTGCAGATATAAAAACAATTCGTTAATAAAAAGTGTCTGTTCATAGTTGAGCAGACACTTTTTATTTTTCCAACCAATTATATTTTGAATTTGCGCAATTTTCTTGATTCCTTGTTTTTTTCTATGAATATGTTTATAATCAAACTAATATATTCAAGGGGATGGAATATATTAAAATAAATAGAAAGGAGTTCATTAAAATGCATAAACGAACGGATGAGCGAAGAGTAACACAACCTATTCAGCTTACAGTATCAAACCTTGCTCAAGCGCTTTTCACCGTGAACCGTCATGCAAAAACAGCGCCCGATCCGAAGTTCCTATATCTTTTAAAGAAAAAAGCGTTGGAGAAATTAATTGTAGAAGGCAAAGCGACAAAATGCGGACTTCATTTTTCTCAAAACCCGAAAAATAGCCTGCAGCGCTCAGATTTGCTTGTATCAGTTGGCGACTATTACTTCCATATGCCTCCTTCTAAAGAAGACTTCAAGCAACTTCCACACCTTGGTGACGCAAACCAATCTTATCGAAATCCGAAAACACGCATGTCACTTTCCATGGCAAAACGTATCCTACAATCGTACACTGGGATGAAACCCCCTACTCAAAATCCAAAATCTCAATCAAAGCCACGTGCTTATGAAAAACCAGTCTTCAAAAAACTCGGAGATTCCTATTTTTAATTAATAATAGCTACTGGACCTCTTATGATAGAGGGGCAGTAGCTATTATTATGTCCTTATTGATATTAACTACTACTAGAACATTCAGTTACGGTATCATTTATTTTTTTACGTTATGGAATAGCAACAGCATGTAGATCTATAAAACAAGCCTTACGCATATGATACGTAAGGCTTTCCATTTCAAATTATAGGATCAATTTATCAATTAATTCAACTAGCTCAACAATTTCTGGCTTACTCACTTGAGCATTCGCACCGACAACTTCACCCTTATGACGTAAATCATCAGTAATCAATGAAGAGAAAATAATAACAGGTATATCTTTCAAGTCGTTATTGTCCTTCAATCGTCTCGTCAAATGATGCCCGTCCATTTTCGGCATCTCAATATCTGTAATAATTAACTGAATTTCATCTTTCGGATTCTTACCTTTATCAATAAGGCTTTCCAAATACTCAAGCGCAAGAGCACCGTCTTCAAAGAAATCTACATGACCATATCCTGCTTCATCTAACGTTTCTTCAAGCAACTTGCGAAGAAGAGCTGAATCTTCTGCGACAATTAGTCGTTTATCAGAACGATCACGTGGCCCAAGCTTCTTAAGCTGATCAGCGCTAATACCCGATTCAGGATTAATATCAACAACGATCTTCTCATAATCAAGCATTAAGATCATTTTACCATTCATCTTAATGACACCAATAATTTGACTTTCTAACCCCGAATACATCTCTGATGGTTTCTCAATTAAATCCCATGAAATACGATGAATTTGTGAAACCGTATGAACATGGAATACAATTTTTGTTTTATTAAATTCACAAACAATAAACTTATCTTTCTCTGGTTCTTCTGATTCTGGGAATCCTAACACCTTCGCCATATTCACAACCGGCACAACTTCACCACGTATTTGAATGATTCCTTCTACAGCATGGTGCGCATGTGGCACGACAGTAACAGGAACAGGATTAATAATTTCTTTTACTTTAATAACATTGATACCGAACTCATTATTTCCAATTCCAAATTCAACGATTTCTAACTCATTGGTCCCACTCTCTAATAAAATACCTCTGTCCGTTCTTTCCATGAGCCCTACGTCCTTCCCTAGATAAAATCTTACTTACTATTATAAATTGTATAATGAAATTTTTAAACTAAAATTATGAAAGCTTATCAGCATTTAACAATTTCAAGAACTTAATTTATAGATATCACGTATCAACCAATCATCAGTGCGAATAAAAGGTTCACTGATAATTGGTTTCATTTTATACGTACGTGCAACATACATATATCATCTGTTTGGACGTTCATTCTTTCCTTTAACGTTCTTTCAAGGCATGCAATCGTCTCGTCGCTTCTCATACTATTTCCTTTACAACCATCATAATGCTTTTTCAACAATTGCATCCCTTCATCGTAATCGTCTGCTAATGCATCAACTACCCCATCTGTATATAACAACCCTTGAAAATTTGTTTTGTAGTGGATCTGTTCTTTTTTAATCTCATACTGGTCGAATAACCCGACTGGTACTGCAGTATGCTTCAATTCAATTAACTCATCATCATCAAAAAATAATAATGCAGACGGATGACCCGCATTCACCACTTCTACTAGCTTCTTCTTCAAATCAACGACCATATAGATAGCTGTGAAATAGTGGTTAATATAGCTATCATCGTGTCTAAAAAGTTCAAGCATATGGTCATTTAACTCTTTTATAACCTTCACTGGATCGATTGTCTTTGTAATAAAACCACCTACAACTGAGCGAACAGACATGCTTACAAGTGAAGAAGGTACTCCATGTCCCATTACATCTAAAACAATGACACCATATTTCGTCTCATCAATTTTAAACCAGCTATACATGTCACCTGCAAGCTCTGATGATGGCAAATATATCGCAGAGAAATCAATCTCTTCATCCTCAAATGGCAAACTTAATGCACTTTGTTGCACACGCTTTGCAACTTGTAGATCATCTAACCTTTGTTGTTCCATCTCTTTTCGTTCGGTAATATCCTCTTTAATAGAAATAAAGTGGGTAATTATACCCAACTTATTGTAGACAGGTGTAATTGACATTTCTTCATGGTAGATAATACCATCTTTTCTTCGATTCGTAATTTGCCCTCTCCATACCTTACCAGAAGTAATTGTATCCCATAGTTGTTGGTAGAATTCTTTCGTATGAACACTTGATTTCAAAATTCGCATGTTTTTCCCTACCGCTTCATGCTCTGCATAACCTGTTAGCTTTGTAAAATATGGGTTCACCCAAGCAATTCGGCCATTTCTATCTGTAATTGTAATTGCATTCGCCGCTGCTTTTAAGGCAGAAATATTCAAACGAAATTGTTCAAGCAAATCATTCATTGCTGCTTCATTTTTGCGTCGATTCATTGACTCCCGATGCAAATGCCACATTGCATTTAATCTACCTAATAGATCCCACTTTTCAATTGGTTTTTTAATAAAATCAAATATGCCAATTTCAAATGCTTCCTCTAATACGTTTTGTTGATTTTCTTCATCGATTAAAAGTAAGATTGATAAAATATGTTCCGTGCTCTGTTCGATAAGTGTTGAGCAAATTGAAAGGAGATCAGATTTAGCTAAGCTATCATCTATGAATACACAAGTTGCTGATAACTCTTTATCCATTGCAAATAACTGCTTCACTTCATCACTAGCAAGGCAGTCCAGAACAAGCTCAGTTTCGTTTAACACTTGCTCAATCTCAACTCTAACTGCTTCATTATCGGTTATTAATAAAAGGTTCATAGTTCCAGTACTTGACCAATGTTGATTGATAATTGAATGATCTTTTCCTACTAAATTATTTTTTAGTACCATCACCTCAAACCCTTTCTAGGTTTAACTTTACGTAATGAACGTATGACACAGTTATCGTCTACCTTATACATCGGCTTTAGCTTATAAATATGTTGTCAATCTACTAATTTACTGTATATTTCTACACTTCAATCGATGGTATCGCTGAAATGAAATTCGACAGTGTTCAACTAACAGTTATGGAAGTCTCACTTTATACGAGTGTATGCATCGTACAGGTTTTCAAGGACTATTAATGTAGTTTTTGTGGTGAATCTAATAAGAAAAGAATGTGAATTTTTTAAAATGTAAATAAGAGAAACCTTCATTACTGAGGATCTTAGCATTAGTTTAATTGTAAAAAACCTTAAGTTTCACTTCATACTAATTGGAGAGTGGAGGTGAGGTCACCCCCACCAGTTGAACTGAAGCTACATCACGAAGAATAGGTCTCCATAATTGTTTCGATTCTTTCAATATCGACATGAGTGCGGACATGGTCTGCGAGTTTGTTGTATGCATCTTCTCTTAATTCGTCATAGAAAGTTCGGTCTTGTATTGGAGCCAAACCTTTTCTGTTTCGTAGTGTATTTAATAAATGATGTCTGAAACGGTCATTATGGAATAAACCGTGGAAATACGTTCCAACAATCGTCTCCTCATGATTGATTTTTCCATCTTGATGATCATGCATTGTTATGAAACCTTTACCATCACCATCTGTTTGACCCATATGTATTTCATACCCTTCAACCTGAAACGAAAGATTATCAAAAGACAGTTCGCCAGTCGATCGAACCGTTCGCTTCTCTTTTGCCATCGTCGTTTTAATCGGAAATAACGCTAGGCCTTCTGCTTGTTTAGTAACTGATTCAACCTCATAAGGGTCCTCTACTATTTGACCGAGCATTTGATATCCACCACAAATACCAATAATCATCGTTTCCTTTTGTGCTGCTTCTTTCACACAATTTGCTAGGCCACTGTCGTGTAAAAATTGAAGATCTGCAATTGTACTTTTACTACCAGGTATGATGACGAGATCAGGATCGCCAAAATGGCTACTTTTCGACACATACCTTACATCACAATCATCTTCTAAGAAGAACGGATCAATATCTGTGAAATTCGAAATATACGGAAGGCGGAGAACGACTATATCAAGGTCAGACTGTTGGAATAATCCAGATGGTTTCGTATCGAGAACAACTGAATCCTCTGCATCAATGTTCAAGCCATGTAGATAAGGGATGACTCCCAGAACAGGTACACCCGTATATTCTTCAAACCAAGTTAATCCGTTCTCTAATAAGGAAATATCTCCGCGAAACTTATTAATGATAACTCCAATTACACGCTTCCGATCATGCTCTGATAATAATTGCAATGTACCTACTAAGCTAGCAAATACGCCACCTCGTTCAATATCACCGACAAGAATAACAGGTGCATCTGCTATTTCTGCAACCTTCATGTTGACGATTTCTCGATCATTTAAGTTCACTTCTGCTGGACTACCTGCACCTTCAATTACGATTCTTTCATACGTTTCACTTAACTGTGCGAAAGAGTCATGGATAATCTGTACTCCTTTATCATAAAAATGTTTACGATAATTAAATGCTTCCATGTTTTGATAAGGTTTGCCGTAAACGACAATTTGTGATCTAGAATCACTGGATGGTTTTATAAGAATTGGATTCATTTGAACGGTTGCTTCAACACGTGCCGCTTCTGCCTGCACACCTTGTGCTCGTCCAATTTCCTTACCATCAATCGTAATATACGAATTCAATGCCATATTTTGAGACTTAAATGGAGCGGTTTCGTACCCTTTGTCATTAAATATTCGGCAAAATGCTGCAACGAGTACACTTTTTCCCGCATCAGAATGTGTACCTTGTATCATCAATGACTTTGCTTTTCGTTTCATCTCTGTAGCCCCTTTACCTAATTCAATCGTTTCACTTTCACACCTTGAGAGTTATTGTAAAATTGACAAGCAATTGTTTCTTATTCTGCATCATCTGTAGCCTTATAACCTCAAGTTAACCTTGCTTAAAATTGATACCAATGCCTAATCTGATTTCATTACGATAAAAAACCTTAACTTTCTCGTAAGAAAGTTAAGGTTCGCATGAAAATAACGGTATGACATTCATACAGCTAGCTGCACTCACCTTTCTTCCCTCCGAAGAAATGGAATCACTTCATGAGCAGGTCTCCTGGCTTATGCCTTTCTTTACTTTCGTCCCTTCCCAGCATAAATGCTAGTGGTGTATGACAATTTCAATGACATATACAGTAGCGGGGGCTGCATCGGATTTTCACCGATTTCCCTATTATCCTGTTGTTAAACAATACAACAGGCACTCACAATGATTTTCACTATTTAATTCCCTCTATTAAAGCATGATTTTCTCTGTTACTCAACAATTGAGATAAACAATATATTGAGATTAGCTATGATAGGTCATATTAAATTTATTTAAGTACCAATATTATTTTACTCTGAACTGACTCATCATTTCTTGTAATTCCTCTGCTAATGCTGCAAGCTTGACTGCATCATGAGAAATAACATTTGCACTAGATGCTTGTTCTTCACTCGTTGCACTTACCTCTTGTGCACCTGCTGACGCTTCTTCAGTGAATGAGGAGATAGTTTCCATCTCTTTTCCAATGACTGATCCTGTATCCTTCAATAACTGAATTGCTTCATGAATTTCCTTATTACGACCGAGTACCTCATCGACATGTGTACTAATCTCATCAAATACTTCTGTCGTCTGGATCACTGTCTGAGTTCCTTCTTCGACAACTTTTGTTCCTCGCTCCGCTGCTTTAACAGCTCGATGACTTTCTTCTTGTGTCTTGTTAATTAACATTGATATCTGATCTGCTGAGCTAGTCGTTTCAACTGCTAACTTCCGCACTTCTTCAGCTACTACAGCAAAGCCTTTGCCATGTTCTCCGGCACGAGCGGCTTCAATCGAAGCATTAAGAGCTAGTAAGTTCGTCTGTCCTGCGATGTTTGTTATCATTTCAACAATATTACCGATTTGCTTTGATTGTTTGTCTAACTTTCCGATAATTTCTGACGTTTCCAGTACAGTATGATTCATCTCATCCATCTTCTGCAACGCTTCAGCACTGAACGTATGTCCCTTTTTCGCTGCGTTACGACTTTCTTCTGAAGTTTCAATTACCTCATCAGTGAAGGATGCAATTTGGTCAACCGTATTTAACATCGTTGTAATTTGATTTGTCGTGCTCGTAACTGAATTCGCAATATCATTCGTACCCGTTGCAAGCTCAGAAATCGTCACTGCTACTTGTTCTGCAGAATTTTTCGTATCCTCACTTGACACACAAAGTGTATCCGAAGATTGCTTAACATGATTGGCAACTTCTTGCACTTTTGATAACATGCCTTGAATTTTTTCAACCATTGTATTGAAATTTTGACCTAACAAACCTACTTCATCATTTGTATGATTCTCTACTTTAATTGTTAAGTCTCCCTCAGCTAAATTTGTAGTGAGTGAACTTAATTTCTGAATTGGTCTAACTAATCGAGATGAGAAAATAAAAATAATTAAAATACAGAAAGCAATGACAATTGCTGCAGTTACGAAAGATAACGTTGCTAAATAAGATAATTGACTTGTTGCTTCTTTCACTGGTACTACAGAAAGTGCGCTCCACCCGATTATTGGAATTTTATCATAATAGACGTAACGTTCTTCACCTTCAAAGACATAATTTTGTGTACCAGCTTTCCCTGCTTCTAAATCATTTTGTGCTTGGACAAGCTCAGGTACATCTAGTTCATGAAGCTTCTTTTTCATTGCTAATTCTTCATTCGGATGAGTAATAAACATCCCATCTGCTTGTAAAATTGTCGTATAACCTGTTTCACTAACTTTTATATCTTCAGTCATTTTCGTTAATTCTGTTAACGGTAATGTCGCTGCAACAATCCCCATTGGTCGATTAAACATTTTAATCGGTGCCGCAATCACGATTACTTGTTCATCACTCAATTTAGTTACGATAGGATCAGATACTGCAATCTCCTGATTCTCTTTCATTATTTTTTGAAAGTATAAACTGTCTTTTACATTTAAAGACTTCCCGTCTACTGTAAATGCCTCTCCATTATTATTTGCGATAAAAAATGTACTATATTCTGGATATTCTGTATTGCGTTCTCTTAGAATAGACTGTTTTATAAACCTTGAATCACCTTGAAGGTTTGCGTCTTTCGCAATATTCTTAATTCTCTCCATATGGATCGTCAAATCATCTGCTATTGTGCTTTTTATTAGCTCTAGTTGCAAGAATGCTTTCTCTTCAAAGTCTTTCACGAGAAACTCTTTCGCTTTATTGTGGTTAACCCATGAAACCGCCACTAAGGCAACGATCATAACTGGAATTAATGTCAATAATAACTTTGACTTAATACTTTTCACTCGTCTCATCCCCCTGTTGAATTTAAGAAAGTAAAACCTATTAATAAATTTTACTAGAATTATATATTATTTTAAACTAATTTATTCAGTTTTTTCTATCTTTTTACAATAATATGAATAGTTATTGGAATTTTTTTATCCTTCCACTAAATAAATCTAATAATATGATAACATTTACTAGAAAAGAGATGAGCTAAGGAGGTAAATAGGATGAGCAGAGTACAGACAGAACAAAAAGGGTATTTTGGTATATTTGGTGGTAGTGAAGTTTCACCAGAGTTACAAGAAGCACTTGATCACATTGAAGAGCAATTCGAACGGTTTAAAGATGATAAAGAATTTAACCAAGAATTCAAGTATTACTTAAAAGAATATGTTGGAAGAGAGAATCCACTCACATTCGCTGCTAACTTAACGAGCAAACTTGGTGGTGCGAAAATTTACTTAAAACGTGAAGACTTAAATCACACTGGTGCACATAAAATCAACAACGTACTTGGACAAATATTACTAGCAAAACGAATGGGTGCTAAACGGGTCATTGCCGAAACAGGTGCTGGTCAACACGGTGTTGCAACAGCGATGGGCTGTGCAATGTTTGATATGGACTGTGTCATTTATATGGGATTAGAAGATACTAAACGCCAAGCATTGAACGTATTCCGTATGGAGCTGTTAGGTGCAGAAGTGATTGCTGTTGATAAAGGACAAGGGAGATTAAAGGATGCTGTTGATGCTGCACTTGGTGATCTAATTGAGAACTATCAACATACATTCTATTTGTTAGGCTCAGCTGTTGGACCACATCCTTATCCAACAATGGTGAAGCATTTCCAAGCAATCATTAGTGAAGAGTCCAAACGCCAAATTGTCGAAAAGGAAGGACGACTTCCTGATGCTGTTATTGCCTGTGTAGGTGGAGGTAGTAATGCAATCGGTGCATTTGCGCATTATCTTAAAGAAGAGAATGTACGTTTAATCGGGGTTGAACCAGATAAGGCAGCCACATTAACAGAAGGTGTACCTGCAATTATTCATGGCTTTAAGACATTAACTTTGCTTGATGATGAAGGTAATCCGCGTCCAACATATTCAATCGCTGCTGGGCTTGATTATCCTGGTATTGGACCTGAGCACAGCCATTTGAAAGTAACGAATCGTGCAGAATATGTAACTGTATCAAATGAAGAAGTGCTTGAAGCATTCGAGCGGCTCTCACGCACTGAAGGAATTATTCCCGCTCTTGAAAGTGCTCATGCAGTTGCACATGCGATGAAACTCGCTCCTACGATGGGACAAGATGAGATTATAATCGTCAATATATCTGGACGTGGCGACAAAGATGTCCAGCATGTCTTTAACCTCTTAAATAAATAATTATCATTGTTCGTGGACCTTACCAATGGTCCACTTTTTTTATTAATAACAGACATAACTTTTTTCTTTTGATTTGAGATTTTAACGTTAGTTGATACATCATAAAACATTTCATGTTGTGTAACAATATGAAGAAGGAGGTAGAGCGATGTATAAGTACTTTTTTATTATATTGATTTTGTTTCTTACTGCTTGTTCAGAGAAAGAAGTCGATGCTCCTTCAACAACAGTTGAGGAAGATGCACAACTAAGGCAAATGAATGTTAGCGACAAAACAATATCTAAACAAGAAGCAGTTCAACTCGTACGTGAACATTTAAATCTAATTGAAAATGATCAAACGAAGATAGAGTTCGATCACATGCAAGATGCTAACTATGTCATACACGTCTATGAAACGATCACTGATTCTTCAAATTCAACTCATAGTACAACATTAGGGTGGTATCTCGTAAATCAACATACACACAAAATTGAGAATCTGCAATAATTTCATGTTTTTATTAAAATGTTATAGAAAATTCCCTATCAGTGTGGGAGGTTATTCCACTCACACTGTTATGTGATCAACTTAAGTAATGGATTCTTGTTTTCTACCTTTATTATATTATCGAGCTACTTTCTATTATTATTAAAACAATGACGAAAATTCATCACCTTGAACGAATCATATGTAATCTTAATAAATGTTTTCTTCAACACTACTTTTACTTTTGACAGAACGTTTTTTTCGGTAAATTCAACATATTGTAATCTCTTTTAATAGATTGTATGATAACTACTATATATATCATTTAACCAACAGCACATGTTTTATTTCTTCACCCATTTAATAAAAGGTGGAAATAAAACTGTTGACATATGATTAAACAATTTAATTGATAAGGTGTAGACTTATGAACAATAAAATTAGCGAACGGATTGATTGGCAACTCATCTTTTATTTATTAGTTTTCGGCATAGTTAGTTGCATTTCCATATGGAGTGCTCAAAGTAGTGGCCAATATGGAGGAAATTTTGTTAGTAAGCAAATCTTTTGGTATGTGATCGGTACTGGGATCATTGCGGTGATGACCATCTTTGATACAGATCGCTACAGAAAGTTAACATGGTACTTATACGGAGTCGGAAATTTCTCATTACTCGTTTTATGGCTATCTCCAGCAAAAATTGCCCCTGTTATTAACGGACAAAAAAGTTGGTTTAGATTACCTGGAGATATTACGATTCAACCATCAGAGTTCATGAAAGTTCTTTTTATATTAGCATTAAGTAAGGTTATTGCTGATCATCATAAGAAATATAGTGAAAAAACGATTCAAACAGACTTCCAGCTCCTTTTTAAAATCGGCTTAACACTTGCTCTCCCGCTATTTCTTATAATGCAACAGCCCGATCTTGGAACATCACTCGTATTTCTTGCCATCACAGCAGGTATGATTATCGTATCAGGAATTTCGTGGAAAATTGTACTCCCAATTTACGGCTTGGTAGCTGCAATTGGTGTAACAGCGATTGCCCTCGTCTTAAAAGCACCGAAATTTTTGCAAGAAACATTTGGAGTAGCACCATATCAACTCGGACGGATTTATTCATGGCTTGACCCGCTAAACTACCAAACATCAGAAGGTTATCACTTAACGAAATCAATACGAGCGATTGGTTCAGGTATGCTCACTGGAAAAGTAAACACTGATGAAGGAATTGGTAATCGACAAGTCTATATTCCTGAGAGCCACACTGATTTCATTTTCAGTGTTATCGGTGAAGAATTCGGTTTTATAGGAACAAGCTTTGTCGTCAGTTTGTTCTTCTTGCTCATCTATCATTTAATTAAAATATCGCTAGGAACGAATAAAGATTTCAATGTATATATCTGTTCTGGTGTTGTGAGCATGATCGCTTTTCATGTACTGCAAAATATTGGGATGACCATTCAGCTCGTTCCAATAACAGGTATACCACTACCATTCATTAGTTATGGTGGAAGCTCACTTATGGCAAATATGTTTGCTATGGGGATCATCTTCAGCATTCGTTTCCATCATAAAAACTATATGTTTAACTCAACAAAGGACTTAGAATAAGAAACTAACTAAAATATGCGAACCATACCTACTATTTTAAGTTTGATATATGAAACGCACATCCTCACTCGGATGTGCGTTTTCCTCTTCCTTTTCGTTTTTTTAAAATGATGAATACTACACTTCCAATCGCAGCAACTAGCAAAATAATAGGAGAAAATCCTATTAGAAAGACTACAATCGAAGAGAAAAAGGCAGTGATTCCATTAAGTGATGACATGAAGGCCTGTTTGATCTTCTCCCCTGTTTGTAAATCGTCTGTATTCATAACATCAGGTATTGCAATCTTAATATCTCGCAACGTAATATTCACTAATGCATAGTCAGTATTGTTCTTTAAGTATTTGACTCGCCCCTCGACTCTCTCAATCTCTTCCTGTACACGAGCGAGATCATCTGAAATCTTTAATAAATCTTCTGTTTTTTCCGCTTCATTCATGAATGAAAGTAACCGTTCCTCCACTGCACGCTTTGCCTTCAAACGAGATTGAAGGTCAACATATTCCTCTGTTACATCTTCCCCACGAACATTTCGTTCATCAACTTGTTCACTCACTGATTCAACGTACGTGAGAAAGTTTTCAAATCCTTGACTTGGCACTCGAACAGACAAATGACCTCGCTTATAATTGCCATCAGTTGAAATAGTTGACTCTACAATATACCCACCAGATTCCTTCACTGTTTCTTCAACTGATTCCATCACGTCTTCAACATCTTTCACTGACACTTCTACATAACTTTCATACGCGACCATTCGTTCAGAAACTTTGTCTTGTTCAATGCTAATATTAGCTTCATTTTCTAAAGACATATTTTTTAAACTTTCGCCACTAAATTCCGATTCTGCTTCAACTGGTGCCGATTCCGTTGTTTCTTCTACACCATTTGAACTACAAGCAACTAGCCAGATTGCCATTACACTCAACATTAACTTCTTCATAGTCATCCACCCTTTCTTAACGATAAGACGGATGAAGTTGGAAAAGGTTACATATAAAGTGAATTTAATCAAAGTTTTTTCTTCTAAATTTTCATGTGTGGGTTATAGCTTATATTTATCTTCATGGTTTTTCTGTTTCATTCGTTTAAACAAATAGTTAGTTAACGTAACAGCAACATAAATTAAAAATAGGACGATGAATCCCCACAAACCAGCAATAGCATCTTCAAATTCCATATTTCCTCTGTTCGTTATCTTCTGCTGAATTTCGATTGCGAAAACGATCACAACCATTACCGTAAACGTGTAAATAAAGGATATAGATGTAATACTCCAACGAGACATCCTTTTAAACAACAGATGCACAACAAAAAAGATTCCAATACCAAGTATCCCCATTAGCCAAAAGTGTAGCTCTTTATCTGTTAGTGCTAATCCAAACCGTTTCGTTAACATAACAAATAAATCATGTAAATTGTTAACAACATTTGCAAGTAGCTTAATGACTTCTTCCACTCTATCACCTACTTTCCATCTACTATTCATTCGTGGTTGAATATTAAAAATGTCTTAAGAGATTGTTCTAATTTTTGTAATATTTGAAGGGTAATTACACTTACTTAACGAATACAATGTTCATATATGCAAAATTTAGAGATTTTTGTAATCGTTTCACTTATTTGTACTCCTTAATTTGTCTAATCATGTACTCTCATTCTCCTCTTCTATGTTATGACTCTAAAATTTTGTCCTATAATGCCCTATTGCAATACATGTAATGTAATTAAAACGTCTATAACCCCATACATACTTACATTTAATGAAGAAATAAGGAGTGAACGAGATGAGCAGATTACTAAAAACTAAATCCGCAAAAAGCGCACTTCAAAAAGTTCAAAGAACAGCTGAAGAACTAAAGCGAGTTTGGGATCCGAATAAAACGTTAGATGAACAAATAACTCGACTACACGCAGTTATTGATGGACATTTAGAAAATGATGAATTCATAGCTATCACAACTTCTGACAGCTATGTTGTATTAAGTACGAATCGACTCCGTGAGCAAATCCCTTTTGAAGATGATGTCAGCCAAAATGCGGCTAATACAGAAACTCCTCTACTCCAAATTTATCATCGTAATACTGGAGAAGTCCTTATCGATGCTTCATGTCCAATCTTAATTGATCATTTTGATACACGTTTTAACTTAAGATTAGGCCGTATCATTCATAATCCGTTCATTGGGATCATATTCAGTGCCATGGCGATAGTTCCTACCGTTACAGCAGCAATCGTTTCACTCCTTGCAGGCCTTAGTCTTAGACAAACAGTCGCTATGACAAGCGCATCCTTTCTTACAAGTATTCTATTAGCAATTACCTTTTACCTTGTAATTACAAACCGACTCCGTCATTGGTATTCAATCACTCGAGCTGTCTCTTCAGGTGATCTAAGTAAAAATGTAAAAACAATCGGTGCTCGTAATCAGTTTCATCAAATTGGTTATGAAATAAACAAAATGATTCTAGGTTTTCGAAACATTATGCAAGAGCTTGATAAAGCGGCAGATTCTGTCGATCATATTAGTAACGATCAAAGGGAAGAAGCACAACGTCTATCGGAAGCATTTGAAGAAATTTCAGCTACGATGGATTCATTTGAACACGGCTCGTTACAACAACAAACAGAAGTAAAAAGAGCTCACAAAATGGTACAAGAGATGATGAATCGAATTAAAACGATGCAAGATGAAGTAGAATTTGCTGAAAGAGGTGCTGATGATTCTCTTGCTACTGCTGAAAAGGGAGAACTTGCTGTTCTACAAACCCAAAAACAAATGCAAACTATTCAACATACCGTTTCAAAAACAGCAGAAAAAATCAGACAAGTCTCTTCAGAAGCGGACAGTGTGATGGAAAAGGTCTCATCGATAACAAACATTGCAGAGCAAACGAACTTACTTGCCCTCAATGCCTCAATCGAAGCAGCTCGAGCAGGTGATGCTGGCAAAGGGTTTGCTGTTGTAGCCCAAGAAGTTCGCAAACTCGCTGAAGGAACAAATGAATTTGCTAGCGACATTCTCTCTTCTCTCTCTCAAACGAGAAAAGACTTGGATGAAGCTGTTAAACAAGTTGAAGAAAATGTACAAACGATTACTCATGGTGTAAAAAAAGTTTCTCAAGCTGGTGATGCCATTACCGAATTAAAATCATCTGGTATTGAAACGAAAGAACTCGTATCTCGTAATCGGATCTCGACACAATCTGTTAATGAAGATGGCCAACATTTATTTACGATCATTAATCAAATCAATGACATTGCAAATGATTTCACAGCTATGGTAAATGAAACAACGAGTAAGTTAAGTACTCACATTACCGGCATTCACAACTTAGCGAAAGAATCTACCATACTTTCAGAAGATGCCGCTAATTTGCAAAAAATCGTAAGGCGGTTTCATCAGACAACTTAACTATTGAAGATGGCACATAAAAGGATTCGTTCCGATATGTGTCTTTTTTTATCCTATCTATAAGAAAAGGATTTTACGCAAATAACTTGATTCATTTTACTCTACCTATTATTTTAGAGTGTAGAGTGATAATTATTGGAATGATAAGATATATATCATTAATGATTCGTATTTTTCATTGAATTTGAGGAGTTTGATTATGACAAGTGTATTAATAGGCAGCGTACTTTCTGCCTTATCAACAGGACTTGGCGCTATACCAATTCTATTCTTGCAGCATGTTACACACCGCTGGCGGGACATGCTCTTAGCCTTCACAGCTGGTATTATGATGTCTGCTGCACTGATGAGCTTAATACCTGAAGCTCTCTTAAACGGGCATTTCTATCAAATGGCTATCGGACTTATTCTCGGTGTTGCTACTTTAACGACACTTGAGAAAAATATCCCACATATTGATATTGAACAAACAAACAAAAATGTTCATATTGAAGAAAAGGCTTTGCTCGTCATCGTAGCCTTGACTCTTCATAATATCCCTGAAGGTCTTTCTGTAGGTGTTAGCTATGCATCAACAGCATCCGAAACGGGTAATCTCGTCGCAATTGCGATTGGATTTCAAAATGCACCTGAAGGTTTTCTCGTCGCCTTATTCTTAGCAAATCAGCGTATTAACAAGTATTGGGCACTTATTATTGCTACACTAACTGGTGCAGTAGAAATCGTTGCTGGACTAGTAGGCTTCTTCTTAACAGCATATATTGATTGGCTCATACCATATGGACTCTCATTTGCTGCAGGTGCGATGCTGTTCATTATTTATAAAGAACTAATCCCAGAGAGTCATGGTGATGGGAACGAACGTTATGCCACATATGCTTTCATTCTCGGTTTATTATTTATGATTGCAATTATTAATTACTTCGGGTAATTGTCTACCACTGCACACTACCATTAATGTGTTCAGTGGTTTTTATGTTTTTTTAATTGCTTTTCTTTTCCCTTTTCCAATCTTATTCGGTACACTGAAGATGTTAGAGGCAGATCAAGATAAATTTTTGATCGTTTGAAAAGAACATTCACTACGCACTTTGGAGGATACGTACAATTGTTACTTACACTATTACTAGGAGCTATCAGTCTTTTTTGGATCATTGTATTATTCGATGCAGCGATTGGCTTTCGAAAGATAGAGGCACTTGAAACCGTCCAACCTTCAAATGAAACAACATTATTATCCGTCATTATCGCTGCACGAAATGAGCAAGACTCGATTGAAAAGAGTATTCGTTCCCAGCTATTGCAACAATATGAGCATGTGGAATGGATCGTTGTCAATGATCGCTCAACAGACAAAACTGGTGAGATCATTGATCGAATTGCTACATCTGACAAGCGTGTAAAACCTCTCCATATTCGTTCTCTTCCGAACAACTGGTTAGGCAAAAACTATGCGCTCTTTCAAGGGTATAAAAAGGCAAGTGGAGACGTCTTTCTCTTCACAGATGCAGATGTCATCTATAAGCAAGGGGCATTCGCGAAAGCAATTACTTATTTACAAAAAACAGCTGTTGACCATATTACTATTGCTCCAAAACTCATCGGTGACACATTTTGGTTGAAAGCATTTATTTACTTCTTTCTATTCGGTTTCGGTTATTTTAAGAGACCGTGGAAAGCAAATGATGACAGGTCACAAATGGGAATGGGGATTGGTGCGTTTAACTTAATTACTCGTCAAGCATATGAAAAGCTAGGAACACATGAAGCCATTGCAATGCGCCCTGACGATGACCTACAAATGGGGCTTCAAGTGAAGCGTTCAGGAGGAAAACAACGTCTTTTAACTGGAATGAACTTAATTGAAGTGAGATGGTACCCTTCGTTAACAGAAGCAATTAGAGGGTTAGAGAAAAACACGATGGCAGGGTTATTTTATCACTATTGGATGGTAGGCGTAGCAATTATAGGGATTACTCTGACACATTTCACTCCTTTTTTAACTATCTTCTCTAACCAGGCATCGATTAGATTGTTGAGTATACTTTCTCTCGTATGTATGTTCATCTTATACACACTTACAACGAAAAAGATGGCAGGTGCAACGCCAATTCATTTCATCGCATTACCAATTACAGGTTGTATCTTTCTCTTCACAATCGTTCGAGCAGCGTATCTAACAAAGAAACAAGGAGGCATCATTTGGCGAGGAACATATTATTCACTTGATGAGCTACGGAAGAGTTAAGACAAGCTACATGGAGCGTTTCATGTAGCTTAGTTGTTTAGAAATCTTACTGTTAAATTCACCACCAC
Organism: Bacillus solimangrovi; assembly: GCF_001742425.1. GTDB lineage: Bacteria > Bacillota > Bacilli > Bacillales > Bacillaceae_N > Bacillus_AV > Bacillus_AV solimangrovi. The sequence goes on along the minus strand of NZ_MJEH01000004.1, from coordinate 44,785 downwards.
TTTCTTCCTAATACAGTGGATTTTTTTCACTAATTAAGAAAGGGACTAACACATCTTCTTCCACCTTTTTGAGAGTGTCACCAATTTCATGCCTATCATCCTCAGAAGGCAAATCTATTGAATGAAGATATTCTTCAAAAAAAGCTAAAAGGTCATTAATCTCAAGTCGATCTGTTTCTGAGAATTCTCCATTTTTTATTTTGTCTTGTAACTTCACTAAGTGCACATTTAACAATAGATGGAACGAACTAGTTTGTGCTGGAATTTCCATAAGCTTTGATAATTTCAAATTAGTATAATTATAATCCTGTGCAGATGATATATGTTGGAATCGATCTTCTTGTGAGTTCATTGCACTCTCTAGAGATTGTTTTATATTTATTTGATTACGAACATAAACAGTAAACATTTCATTATCTTTTATGTACTCATCTTTATCCATTTGCTCAATTACTGTATCGTAGTAATAAATGACAGATACTAATGTAACAGTTAATAAAATTGAAACTACTACTGCTATTTCAAACTTCATTTTCTTGCAATTTATCACAATCACCTCCCTTATTACTCTTCAATCTAGATTCAGTTGTATCCCCTAATATAAGATACATATAGAAAAAAAAGCTGATTTCATTAATATATACTGATAGAAATGACTGCATCGTATAAACGTTATCACCATTAAAAAATGTCGTCGTTCATTATTATGAAACGACGACATTAACAATGTACTGCCAACAAAACTTAACTTCTATATGAATAACTGCTTACAAACCGCTTTGATGACTGTTCGATATAAGCATTTGTTCTACGAATCATTGCATTTTCATCACAGTTACGAAGTTTCGGGCATGATAAGCAATCCTTCCAAATCTTCTCTGGCATACTTTCCTTATCAACAGGCTCAAAACCACATTTTTCGAAAAATAGTACTTCGTAAGTCATCGAGAATACGTGCTCAACACCAAGGGAGGTGGCTTCTTCCATCAATTGTTCCACAATTGCTCGTCCTGTGCCCTTTCCCTTTTGGTTTTGGGCAACGACGAGTGAACGTACTTCGGCAAGGTCATGACCGAGAACGTGTAAGCTGCCACATCCAACGACCTCTCCGTCTTCTTTTGCAACAGTCATACATTGCATATTTTCATAGAGTGATAGTTTTGTACGTGGAAGAAGAATGCCATCTTTTGCATATGAAGCAATCATATGAAATATCGGTTCAATATCTGTTACAACAGCTTTGGATAAAATCATCTCGTCCACCCTTTATCGTTAAGCGTTGACTTATGCAAAGTCACGAGCTCATATAATAGATTCATTTTATTTGATTTGTCCTGTTCCTCTTACAATGTATTTTGCAGATGTTAAAGCCGTTAATCCCATCGGTCCACGTGCATGTAGCTTTTGTGTACTAATGCCAATTTCAGCTCCGAAGCCAAATTCAAACCCATCAGTGAAACGTGTAGACGCATTATGATAAAGTGCTGCTGCATCAACACGTTGGAAGAAGTCTGCAATGTTCACATCTGTTTCAGAAATAATTGCTTCTGAATGCTTCGTTCCATACTCGTTAATATGTGTAATAGCTTCAGAGACATTACTCACAACTTTTAGAGCAACAATGTAGTCTAAAAATTCTGTTGACCAATCTGCTTCAACTGCCTCATGTAGTCCGTCAACTAGTTCGTTGGCACGTTTACACGCTCGTATCTGCACATTCTTTTCTTGTAGAGCAACGATTAGATCTCCTAAGTGCTCCTGTGCCCACTGTTCATGAACGAGAATCGTCTCTGCGGCATTACAAACAGAAGGCCGTTGAGTCTTGGCGTTTACTGCTATTGAAATTCCCATATCTTTCTTAGCTGTTTCATCTAAATAGATATGACAGTTACCGACACCTGTTTCAAGGACAGGTACACTCGCATTTATTACAACAGTTTGGATTAGGCCTGCACCACCACGTGGAATTAGAACATCAAGATATTCATTTAGCTTGAACATCTCAGAAGCTGTTTCACGACTCGTATCATGTAACAATTGCACTGCTTCATATGGAAGTGAAGATTTCTTCAACGCATCATGGATAACTTGCACAAGCGCTTGATTGGAATATGATGCTGACGAACTACCTCTTAATAACACCGCATTTCCCGTTTTAAGACATAAACTTGTTGCATCAACCGTAACATTTGGACGAGCTTCATAAATCATCCCGATGACACCTAAGGGAACTCGTACTTGATTTATTTGTAATTCATTTGGACGAGACCATTCGTCAATGACATCACCAATTGGGTCATTCAGCTCTGTTAATTGGTTTAATGCATCTGCCATTTCAGAGATACGCTGCTGTGACAAAGCAAGTCGATCAATTAATGATTCATTAAGACCGTTCTCTCTACCTTTTGAAATATCTTTTTCATTTTCTTCAATAATAAATGTAGATTGTGCCAACAACTCTTTCGCAATAAGACGTAATGCCTCATTCTTCTGCTCTGTTGTTTTTACAGCCATTTCACTACTTACAGCTTGCAATAACTGAGCTTTTTTCACTAATTCACTCATTTGATAACACTCTCCTTCCCATTTTCTACCCATTGATTTCGATGAATAACCACTTTACTTTTTCGATTTGTTTTCTCAATTGCCTCATCACTCGGTAACCCCTTAATCGTCTGAAGCTCCTCACTTTCATAGTTCACTTGCCCTTTGCCAAGCACTTTGCCCTTTTGATCGATAACCTCAACAACATCGCCAGCACTGAAATCTCCTGTTACGTCCACAACACCAGCTGGAAGCAGGCTTTTTTGGCGCTGTGTAAGTGCCAGCTTCGCTCCTTCATCAACGACTATCGTTCCTTTCACTTCCGAATGTAGTCCAACCCACTGCTTCGTATTATTTACATGGGCACGAACAGGGTTTCCTATATACGTCCCATTGCCTTTACCTTGAAGGATATCCACTAATTTATCCGTACCTTCTCCCATACCTATGAATGCACTAATTCCTAGTGATAGCGATGTTTGTGCCGCTTCAATCTTCGAACGCATCCCCCCTGTACCAAGACCTGAAGAAGACTCTTCCGATGCTTCTTGGAATAACTGTTCTTCAATATATGGAAGAAACGCATATTTTTTCGCATCTGAATACACTTTTGGATTTTTATCGTACAACCCGTTCACATCAGTTAAAATGATGAGCATATCAGCATGAATCATTCCCGCAACGAGAGCAGATAACATATCATTATCCCCGAACGTTAACTCCTCTACTGCAACCGAATCATTTTCGTTGATGATTGGTAGTACACCTCGTTTGAGTAGTTCATTTAATGCATTATAAGCGTTGCAGTACTGTTCCTTTTGATGAAAATTTTGCCTTGTTAATAACATTTGAGCAGTTACAATCTGATGTGTCTTGAACTTTTCTGTATAGCCTTGCATTAATAGCCCCTGTCCGACAGCTGCTGCTGCTTGCTTCCCTACAATTGTAATCGGTCGTGTCGGATACCCAAGATCTGTGAAGCCTGCCGCTACAGCCCCTGAAGATATAAGCACCACTTCATGACCTCTTTCTTTCAAACGAACTAATGCGTCAACGTGTTCTGATAGCTTCTGTTCAGCCAAGCCTCCCTTCTCATTTGTTAACGAGCTACTTCCTATCTTCACGACGATACGTTTCTTCGTCATTCCAACCATCCTTTGTGAATTTTTATACAACTATTTGATTATTTAGTCAATTATCTATAATAAAAAAAGCCTTCCACATCCTTATAAAAAAGGACGGAAAGACTTTATCTCCGCGGTACCACCTTTTGTTGGCAAGTTCAAGTGCCCACTCATTCACACCGTTAACGCTGGTAAGCGGTCAGCTTTTCACCGACAGCTCTGAGGCAGGTTCAACAAGTTAACGAATGATGGAACTTTTCAGCCAATGAGCTCCACTCTCTTTCACCATAATCATTGTTTACTAATCCTCTTCAACACTTTAATATTGTTGATTATTATGCACTAGATTGAATCATTATGTCAATGATTTATTTAATCTTTTTCAACATCGTACATTTTCTTGAATTATGTTTTCAGACAGTGATATTTCGAAATAATATAATACTTTTGTGAAATAATACAATGTGTATGTTCTTTTTAATGTTAGAAAAGTTAACATGTGTGACAAATAGGTTATTTACAAACTATTTATTCATTTGCTATAGTATATTAGTGCGCCAATAAATTTTCGTGTTATATAATAATAAATAATATTTTGAATTATTTGATATAGCAACGAGAACGTTAGCAACTATGCGCTTGGCAAGCAGTTTAATATTACGGAGAGGGATGTTAGATTATGGATATTATTACTTCAATTGTCGGAATGTTAAATGACTTCATTTGGTCGAAGTTACTCATTGCTACATTACTAGCGTTAGGTCTTTATTTTACGCTTCGTACAAAGTTAGTTCAATTTCGTCTTATTCCCGAAATGTTCAGATTATTAAAAGAAAGTCCTGAACACAAATCGAAAGACAGTATCTCATCTTTCCAAGCATTTTCAATCAGTACTGCTTCACGTGTTGGCACTGGTAATATGGCCGGAGTTGCAACTGCAATCGCTGGTGGTGGACCAGGAGCAGTATTCTGGATGTGGGTTATTGCACTAATCGGTGGAGCATCAAGCTTCGTTGAAAGTACATTAGCACAAATTTATAAAGAAAAAGATGAAAAAGGATTCTTCCGTGGTGGCCCTGCTTATTACATAGAAAAAGCACTAAACCAACGCTGGCTCGGTATAATTTTCGCTATCTTACTTATCATTTGTTACGGTTTCGTCTTCAATGCATTACAAGCAAACACAATTACACTTGCATTCAATAACTCATTTGAGATGAGTCGTGGTCTGTTAGGTATCTTTCTTGCCATTGTTACAGCACTAGTTATCTTCGGTGGTGTAAAACGTATTGCCAATTTCACACAGATTGTTGTACCAGTTATGGCGATTGTTTACATTGTCATTGCTGTCATCGTTATCGCAATGAACTTCACGCTTATCCCTGAATTGATCGGAACAATTGTTTCAAGTGCATTCGGTTTTCGTGAAGTGGCTAGTGGTGGTGTAGGTGCTGCAATTATGTTAGGAATTAAGCGTGGTCTATTCTCGAATGAAGCGGGTATGGGTAGTGTTCCAAACGCTGCTGCAACAGCTGATGTATCACACCCTGTTAAACAAGGTCTAATTCAAACATTAGGTGTATTCGTTGATACGATTATCCTATGTTCAGCTACTGCATTCATTATTTTACTTGCTGGTAATGATACTGGTGATCTAACTGGTATTGAATTACTTCAAGAATCATTAAACATTCATATTGGTGGCTGGGCAGGTTACTTAATTTCATTTGCAATTCTGTTATTTGCATTCAGTTCAATTATCGGAAATTATTATTACGGTGAGTCTAACATTCAATTTATTAACTCAAACAAAGGGTTAATGTACTTCTATCGTGCGGTTGTTATCTCAATGGTACTATGGGGTTCTGTTGTTGGAATCGATATCGTTTGGAGTTTAGCAGATCTATTCATGGGGCTAATGGCGCTCATTAACTTAGTAGTTATTGCGATACTCGGTAAATTTGCATTTAGTGCTCTCGACGATTACTTGAAACAGCGAAAAGCTGGTCAAAACCCAACTTTCCATGTTGACAATATTCACGGCTTAGAAAATGTGGAATGCTGGGGTGAAAAAGGAAGTAAAAAGCAAGAAAGTAATTAAAGGTAACAGCTCACAAGGAAATCCGCGCACCTATTCATAGGACGCGGATTTTTCATTTTAATCATTACCATAGTTCAATAAATGTCCGTTAATAACGTTAAATCATGATCGGTTTCTGTCATTATTACAATCCATTTGTTATACAACTGTTCTGTAGTCATCTCATTATCTTTTTCTCTAGAGAAAACTTCCGATAATTCATTGAGCTTGATGTATAGAGTTGATGAAATTTGCTTTGCCAACTCTTCATCCAAATCTCTTGACTTACTAGTTTCATATAGAAATTTATAAATCGAGATGTTATAACGTTCAGACAAAAATAAACTTAAATCAAACACATTCTGACTTACAAAATGTAATTCCATGCTAAGGTGTTCGACTGCCCTTTGATCATTTAAAATTGCTTTTTGAAATAGTTTCAGTTCACGAAATGTGAAATCATCTTCATATGATTCATATAATTTGGTCATTAAAAATAGGTGGCTATTAATATCTTCCATAATACGTTCTAACATGCGTTTCTGCGCATATTTATGAGCTTTAATCTCATCGTTTGCTTCAGTCCATAAATAAAAAAATACACCTAGACCGAGCCAACCAATTGCAAGCAAAATGATATACCTTCGCTTCATCATAATCACACCTCAACTATATCAAATTAAATCATTACAAAAACATTTGCATCCTAATTATGTAAATTATTATAATAGAGTAATACTTCTATCTATGAAGCAATTTTTCAACATTACTAATATATTTAACTATTTCTATATATAACTAAACAGTATGGGCACATTACAACTTCTATTAACCAACTCAATATTATAAAGACATGATGATAACATGGAGGTGTACAAACTGAACAAACTAATAACATTCTTATTAGAATTAATTCGAGTTACTGTTATAATGTTCCTTTTATTCGCGATATTTGGTTACATTAATTCCCTTATTGTTAAACTGATCATTGGCACGACTTCAACAAATAACTTTGTTAGTTTAAGTCAACTAACTGGAATATTGATATTTATCATCATCATTTACCGAAATAAACTTCAATTCAACGGTTTTTTCCAAAGCGGTACTGAAAAAGCACTATCACCAAAGATTACAAAATATATGATTGCAATTGGTTTATTGCTCATCGCTGTACCTTACTTTTTCCTTATATTAGGAATGGGGCAACAAACGTTGTGATTATTTATATCTCTGTTATTTTTTTGGATATCTTCCAAACTCATTTCATATAAATAGCAAAAGATGTGAAGTTGTGAGAGGGTGAAGAAGATGAATTTAGAAAAATTTGTAGACCCAATGCCTATCATGCCTATTCTTAAGCCAACTGCGATAAATAATGGTATCCCATATTATGAAGTGACCATGCTACAATGCAAACAGAAGCTTCATCGTGACTTACCTCCGACGAAAATATGGGGATATGACGGATTATTCCCTGGACCGACGATAGCTGTCTGGCGCAACCAAAAGATTGAAGTTCTCTGGAAAAATGAATTACCGAGAAAGCACTTTCTTCCTATCGATACAACGGTTCACGGCGCAGAAGAATGGAATCCTGAAGTGAGGACAGTTGTACACTTACATGGAGGTGCAACACCATCAGATAGTGATGGGTATCCTGAAAGCTGGTTCACTCATGGATTTGAAATTGTTGGCCCTACCTTCTCAAGATTCGTATATTGTTATCCTAATGATCAACCACCAACAGCATTATGGTATCACGACCATGCAATGGGCATTACTCGCTTAAACATCTATGCAGGTTTAGTCGGTATGTATCTCATCTATGACTTACATGAGCAATCACTCGGATTACCGAAAGGACCTTTTGAAGTTCCGCTTGTCATTCAAGATCGCTCCTTTAAGCCAGACGGTTCTTTGTATTATCCGAGACAACCGAAGCCACCTGTTAAAGGAGTTGATCCTTCTGTTCTACCTGATTTTTTTGCAGATACGATATTAGTTAACGGGAAAGTATGGCCGTATTTTGAAGTTGAACCTCGTAAATATCGCTTTCGTATCTTAAATGGTTCTAATGCTCGCTTTTACAACCTAAGCTTATCTTCAGGTCAACCATTCTATCAAATTGGAACTGATCAAGGTTTACTACAACAGCCTGTCATCGTTTCTGAGCTTTTATTATCACCAGCAGAACGAGCAGATATTATTATCGATTTCTCTGAATATCCTAATCAATTCATTCAATTAAAAAATGACGCTGCTTCCCCATACCCTCAAGGAGATGATGTTGACCCTGATACTACTGCATTCGTTATGGAATTTCGCGTTACGAAACCACTATCAAGCAAAGATGATAGCATCATCCCTTACTTCTTAACATACATACCAAAATTAACTGAAAAAGATGCTAGTAACAATCGTAATCTCACACTCGTTCTAAGACCAGATCAATACGAACGAAACATTCACTTATTAGATGGAAAGCTGTGGACTGACCCAATCTCAGAAGATCCGAAGCTCGGTAGCATTGAGACATGGACGTTCATTAACCTTACTGAAGCATCACATCCAATCCACCTACATTTAGTTCGCTTCCAAGTTCTCGATCGTCAAACATTTGATGTTGATTATTATAAAAAAACAGGTAAAATTCGTACAACAGGTCCGAAAAGGCTGCCCGACCTTAATGAACGTGGTTTGAAAGATACCGTGCGGGCTGATCCAGGTGAAATCACACGAATCATCGTTCCGTTCGGTCCTTATTCAGGTCGTTACGTTTGGCATTGCCACATACTAGAGCATGAAGATTATGAAATGATGCGCCCATATATAGTTATAGACGAATAAAACACATATAAAACAAGCATGAAAATTATCTTTTTAGAAGATAGTTCATGCTTGTTTTATGATCTAATTATCCACTTTACAAACTAATCTGTAGCAATTACTCCGTACCTATTTTCTTCCCCAATCCACGAACTAACTTCACGCCATTTTATACTTTTAGCCGCTATCCAGTTATACTTATTGCTAGCTGCTTGCTCTAGTTCCCAAGAAGAGTCATCTGCCCAATAAAATAACCCGTCGTGTAACATGAGTTTTGCTCCTAAAATAATGCCATCTCCTTGCGGAGTGATATGAAATTGAGTTACACCTTCAAAAACAAGTTCTATTGCTGAAGGGTTACGATACTGCCTCTGGAACAAGATACGAACGTTCGTACTAAATTCTGATGGCACATTCATAGATAAGTTCTCATTCACATAACTCCCCGTCCACATATACAGTTCCTTTATACAGCTATCGTGAAAGAAACCGAATGTCTTCGAAAGTTCTTCAAGATTTTGTTTATCTTCTACTAGAGTCCAATTCATACTCTCACCTCTTCCCTATAAATTCCTATAATTATATAATAATTCATTTTAGTCACATTGTAAGATATTGAATGAGTTTATTGGTAACATTAAAAACAAACAATAAATTAATGATTCTACCAACCATGTGTTTCTTTTTAATTAGATGAACTTCTTAGCAATGAAGGAAGAATAAGCTTTGTTGAATTTATGAAAGTTTGAAGTGAATGTTAAATGACTCAAGATACCGTTACTAAGAATTACATATCGTTATAGGAATACTATTCATACACTTATTACCATCAAATGTATTATTCGTATTCGCAGGAGCCATTGCTTCAATATCCACATCGATATTTCCATTAGCTTTATTAAAGCGGATCGTACTCCCACTAGACAACGCTTCAACTTTTATCCCCGCCGTATTCGCAGGAGAAACAACACCATTATTCCGAATAATATTTGAATCGATAACATGTAAACTTGTTGCATTTAGCACCCTTACTCCATTTTCCATACTGTTACTTACTTTATTTTGAATGATGTTATTACTACTACCAAATAATCTAATTCCATCTCCTCCTTCCTTATTCACTACATTATTAAATAAAGTATGAGACGCAGAAATATTAAACCCAGTGCTATTTTCTACAGATGAACATGCTATAAACATATTATTTGGTGCTTCACTCTGATATCCACTAGAATCATTCAACTTAGATTGACAATCTATTAAGCAATTATGTTCACTATCATTAAAACGGAATCCACTAATTCCGTTAAATGTAGCTATACATTTCAATATTAAGTTATTATTAGAAGCCACATCCCCGTCAAAACCATGACGCATATTGAATTTTGATTCAATATGTTTCAATATGTTATGACTCGTTAAGATTAACACGCCATTTTCAGAGAACCCCTGAACAGTCATGCCTTGAAGAATAGTCTGATTTGCATTTACAAATATTCCGGAATTACTCCCTTGCGCTGGCGTTCCCGCAATTATTGTTTTTCCAATTCCACAACCAAAAATATTTAATCTTTCCTTCGTCACTTGAAACCCATCGAACACACCCGCTAATATTTGAATACTATCACCAGGATTGGCTGCAGTGATTGCATCCTGTACCGTTGCAAATTGTGTAGGCACAATACGTATCGTCACTTTCAACACACCCTTCGCTAAATTTAGAAATACTAAATCATATGAATAGGTGGGTTGTTTTGCTTGTACTTCGTCTGAAAATGTATATTCGACTATATATTTCACGTGAAATTTAAGTTTTTCGAACTCTCTTATGTACCTTATAAAAAAAGTGCTAACCTATTCACTCTTTGAACAGGTCAGCACTTATTGAACTTATTATTTCCCCAACATATCTTTCACAACAGCTTTCGTTTGTAGCAAGCCAGTTGGATCTTCTTTTGTTTTAAACTCACAGAACTTTTCTGACCACTCTGATGTTCTAACACGTAGAGGAAGTGGTTGTGCATGAAGCTTTGTTATGATGACTTCAGCTACCTGTGATGGTGTTTGGAAAATGCCATCAGATCTTCCCTCTCTATTACCCATGTAGTCATTAATAACTGGCTCAAAGTCGTCCTTCTGGAATCCGCCACTGCTAGCAACTCCTTTTAGAACACTGTTTGCAAATTCAGATGAAATCCCACCTGGCTCTACAATCATGAACTCGATCCCAAAGTAAGGTGTAACATACGTTGCAAGACTCTCATAATAACCCTCTAATGCAAATTTCGTTGCACAATAAATTTCATTTAATGGTTGACCTACTAAACCACCTACAGATGAAACCGCGACAATTCTTCCTTGTTTTCTCTCACGCATATATGGAAGAACTGCTTTCGTACACCGAATCGCACCGAACGTATTAATATCGAATACATTTATATATTCTTCTTCCGAAGATTGTTCAGTCGTTTTAATATAACCGATTCCTGCATTATTCACTAATAAATCGATATGTCCTTCTCGTTCGATTACTGTTTGAATTGCTCGATCAACCGACTCTTGTGATTGTACATCTAATTGTAATAACTCAACACTTAAGCCGGTTTGTTGTAAATCTCGAATCGGTTGACATTTATCCAAATTTCTCATTGTCGCATAGACTTTCCAACCTTCATTTGCTAATTGCTCTGTTAATGCCAGACCAAGACCTGTAGATGTTCCTGTAATGACTGCAATTTGCTTTTCCATTATTCATCCTTCTTTCTTAAGTGTGATATAAGACAATTCTATAGCTCTTTAATTAAAAACATTCAATTTGAACGTAATGACAGTTTTTAGCTTGGCTAAATAGCGTGTCTTTATCAAAGTTTCTGAGTAAAGATTATCACGAAATATAAACAAAGTAAACTATTTTGTTATTTTTAGTTCAGTTAGTTTGTTTTATTTGCTCAAATAGAAAAATATCTTATAATAACATTAGGAAGGTGAACGCAATGTCTATAGAAATCGAAAAGAAAAATGCGATGCGAGAGAAGTTATTAGTAAAATTGTTACCTGTTATCCGAAAAGAAGGTGTCAGCTCGCTTCGAATTGAACGGATTGCAAAAATTATGGATATTAGTAAAGCAACAATGTATAAGTACTTTTCTTCAAAAGAAGAGATTATTGAATCTATCGTTGACCTTTACGTGAGTTATATTACTGATATAGGAGAAACTATCGTTGATCATAACGCATCATATAGCGAGCACTTTCAAAAATCATTTGAACAATCGTTATTGATTGCCTTCTACATTTCAAATGAATATTTGAACGATCTGCAAACAAGTTATCCTACCCTTTATGAGAAAATAAGTGATGCTCACGATAAGCGGAATGAACAAATTTCTCATATTTCCGATCAATACCAGAATGAAGGAATATTTAACCCAATTAATATTTACTTACTTCATATGCAAGATCAGTTCTTATTAAGAAAACTATTCGATCCAGCACTGTTAACTAAAATGAATATGACGTTATACGAAGCATTACTCGACTACTATTCATTAACGAAACATCAATTAATTCATCCAGAATACTTAAACGAAATAGACGATAATAAAATTCACGAGTTACTAAAAAAGCTCGTTCAAAAATTTTCTACTACGATGTAAGCACACGTTTAATAGACTACAGTAACACCTATAAACCCCTTTTGAAGTTAAAACGATAAAACTTCAGAAGGGGTTGTTTCTTTTATGAATAACTTTCAACGGAATTCATACATCCCCCCTACAATTTAAAAACCACTGAACTACTCCATTTCACACCCATTTTTTATTACTATTTTCAATTCTAGTCATCTGTACAAGCAAATTGATATGCCAATCATAAAATACAGTGTAAATCAAATTTAAACAAGGAGTGATATCATATGGGTATGCCGAATTTCCCAGAGGATTTTAATGGATTACCAGATTTCGAGAAAAACAATGTATTGTTGTACCTTTTAGCTTCAGTAGGTTCTGAGGAGTTAGCGTTAGCACACATTATGAATGCAGAAGGCGAGAAGATCCAAGCAGCTGTTGCCGCATTTAATGATGACTGCTTAACAATCGATGACTTACTCTCAGTCAACGATAACGTTAACGACGTACTAAAGACGGTCATTAAGAAAGAAATGTTACTTCAATTCAAAGTAGAAAACATTCAGCAATTATTCGACACTGTTGAGGATTGTTAATGCTAATAGGAAATAGGAAAGGAGGAGAAAGCTTATGGCAATCATTGTAGTTCCGACTGATCAACCTACTGTACAAGATGCAATCGATAATGCAAACGCTGGTGATACAATTCAAATCTTAGTTGGAACATTTGATGGATTCGATATAACCGTCGATCGCCTTAAGATTGTCGGCTGTGGTATTGGTAAAACAATTATCTTTGGGAATCCAGCAATGGGTAGTAGTAACGGTGTCGTTGTTAACGGAACACAAACTCATTTGCAAGGCTTTACCGTTCAAGGCTATGGAGGCGGCGCAGGTGTACAAATTAATACAGATAATAACGTCATCCAACAAGTAGAAGCGAGCTTTAACATGACAGGGTTTTCAGTTGAGGCAAATGACAACTTACTGATCAATAACTTAGCAACATTCAATACTGATGGATTTGTAGTTGTTGGAGCAAACAACTGTCTAGTAGAAAATGAAAGTCGGAACAATACAAACGATGGTTACGTTCTTAATGAAAGTGGAATGAGTATCTTAGAAAACAACCTTGCAAAAGAAAATGGTCAATTTGGCTTCAATATTAATAGTGATATGAATATTTTGTTTGGAAATTCCGCACTTAAAAATGAACTTGATGGAATATTAATTGCTGAGAATGCTGACAATAACCAAGTTCTAGATAATAAATCATGTGACAATGTTAATAATGGTATTACATTAAGTCTTTCTACTGGCAATCGCATCGATTCAAATATCGTTCGTAAAAATGGAGACCCTGATGCGGTTACAGGAATTGGAATTGACGTTGATAGCGATGCCGATTTTAATACGATTAGTTTTAACAAAGTGACACGAAATGTAGACTTAGATATTAACGCACCTGGAGATGCTGCAACTGATAATACCTTTGATGGGAATAAGTGTAATAATAGTGTTCCTCCAATTATTTGTAATTCTTAATCTTAAACATCGATTGTAAAAATATAGTAAAGTTATAAATCTAGGAATATTTCTAAACTGGATAAGACATTCAAACAGTCGCTTTGTGTCAACAACCGACTGTTTGTTACATAGAACACAAGTTTTTGAAACGATTGAGCCATTTTAATCAACTGTCTTTTACTTACTTCCCAAGTTTTCAGCTTCGGATAAAATGTAATTTCATATTGGACACCGTTATCTTCCCAAGCTAAAATTCGTTTATTAGAGACATTAGCAATGAATATTCCTTGTATGCCCTTGTCTATTGTTACTTTCTTTTTGTTACTATCATAAAAGTAATCTACTTCATTTGTCGTCATACGAATGGTTACTGACTCTTTATTAATGTTCGTTAAATCAATCGTAATCTGTTGCTGATCATCTGCAATCGTTGAGCCCCATACCTTCATTTGTTTGAACGGAACTTTAGTAGGTGTTTTGACTTCGAATGGCAGATCTTCAACTATGTTTGCTAATTCTGTTTGGTCAAGGTCATACATTAATGTTCTAAGCAGTGCCCAACTAACTATCACAACAAGTACGGTAGAGAAGAAAATAAACTTTTTTTTACTTCTTCTCATATTAATAGCTTCTCCTTTATAACAACTATCGTTCGTAAACTATTATATTAAGTCTCGAAGCTAGCGGATCATTTGTTTTGCTAATTGAAGGACTACTTGCTTTGCGTTTTCCTCATCATAACGATTCGCTCCTGCAAGATAACTAATTTTATAATAGACTTTTTGATCAATCCAATTCAGATTAACTGTATACTCATCAACTGTTATATACACATCGTGATTATTTCCTACTCGCATTATCTCACTATCTTCAATTAGTTCATCTTCTGATGGATAACTGAAATCATTTGCAGAGATGCGTATAAATGGATATTCACCTTCTATTGGTTTTGCCCACATTTCAATCGCAATTTCTTTACGATCTTTTTTATTATTCCAATCCGTGATAAACAGTAATTCAAAGTCTTTAAACGATGCTGGCAATTGTGTAGGAACGATTAATTCATACGGTAATGCACGAACAGCTGTATCAAGTGAATCAGCTGTATATCGCGTAGGCATTTTACCAATGTTATAGCCTAATCTCATTGCCATTTGGATATGTTCCTCATAAACTTCTAGATTCGTAATATCTAATGTTCCTTTATCTTTTAGATCGTCATTATCACGTGAATAAATGAAGAAAATGACTGTAATTATAATAATGTATTGTATCCACTTTTTCATATGTATCACCATTTTTATGATTTAGTACGCCATAATATTTTTTAAAACTTATTTCTGTTTCATCGCTTCTCTTATTATATTTTTGATAAATGGTACTTTCTTTTCTGTATATGTTTGTCGATCATTTCGATATTTTACTGCTAGTGTTCGCTTCAACCGTTCATATTCTCGTGCTGCTTCAGGATTCTTTCTTAAATAATCTCGAAACAGAATCTTTTCAAACCACTCTTCACCATTTAGTTCACATATGTGTAGATGAACAGTGCCTTTACCTTTAGGTCCTTTTCTAAAAAACTCTCGGTTCGGAAATTGTGGCATTGGAACGTACGTATATCCAGCATTACGTAATGGATGAAAGAGTGCATCAATTTGCTCTAATGTATCAATACCTACTAAAATATCAATAATTGGTTTCGCACTTAAGCCTTTTATAGATGTACTACCGATATGTTCGACTTTAAGAACCCATTGTTCAATTTCGTTCATGATCGCAATCTTCTCAACTTTATACCTCGTAGCCCAATCAGGGTTATAATCATAGATTTCTACAATTGGGTGTGACATTTTCTTACCTCACTTCATTTGATTAATTCAAGGATATTTGAATTTAAGAGTTGTTCGTTCAATTCTATAAAATAGTCGTATGGCTCACTAAACAGCTTTGGTTCACCTTTAGTAGAATTTTTTTGTAAGTAGTTAAGCCACTCCTTTTCTAATTGTGACAATGGTTTCTTATACACTTCTTCAATTTTAGAATTTAATTCTGGTTGATCGTATATTTTCATGTACATTTCAAGTCCGTATTCTTCTATTAAATATTCTGTAAATGAACCAGCTTCAATGTAACCCATCCACCGAAGTAATTCATCAGAATATTTCCCACCAAAATTATCTACAAGTTGCTCGTCCATTAGTATATTTAATGGGATATATTTGTTATTGTTCACAAAATATCCAGCTACTTGATGAATGGACGTATCCATTGAAGGGAATTCAAACTCCTCATATTGGTTTTGGAAATAAACAGCTAAACCCTCTATCGTAAAGAAGCTAGTTCCTTTTGAAGAACCGAGCATCGCATGTGTCAACTCATGTAGAATTGGTGCTCTCCCTTCCAAATACCGATAATAATAGATATAGTTTTCATATACGTAACTTATTTCTCTGCCTCTCTCTAGATAAACATAATATGTATCGTACTTAATTCGTTCAGGAAAATGTTCACCTAAAAATAAAACAGCTGCTTCAATTTCTTCTTTAAACTTATCAAGTTGTTCATTCGTTATTTTTATGTTATTTTTCACATGAAAAGTTAAATTGAATTCCTCTACCTTAAATTGTATATCAAGTTCATATTTTTCATTCTTAGCTACATTTTTTACTGTTTCATTCGTTGAAGTAGAACAAGATACTAAGAACATTATCAAAATCGTTATAGAAGCAATTGTTTTTCTCATATCTATTCTCCTAAGTTATATTATGGTATACATTCTATCATGTTATCATACTTCATTTGTGGTAAATACTAGAAAATTACCATAAAAAATAAAAAGAAGGTACTCTTTAAATAGAATACCTTCTCTAAATTCACTTAACTATATCATGCATTAAGAGTCCTAGTTAATTCCATTTCTTAAATCTTGCATTTGAGACTCTTTCAAATCTATCATTGTAAACCTATAAAATTGCAACTATGAAGACCAATCATAAGTATTGATTAATTCATGAATGTTTGATTTTAAAAGTCTTTCATTTATATCTTTTAAATATGGTATTTCAAACAATTTTGCTACTTCTTCAGTTGATTGTTTTTTTATAAAATTAAGCCACTCTTCTTCTAATTGTGATAATGGTTTCTTGTACACTTCTTCAACCTTTGAAGCTAACTCTGGTTGATTGTATAATTGCATGAACATTTCAAGTCCGTATTCATCAATTAAATATTCTGTAAATGAACCAGCTTCTGTATAAGCCATCCACTGCAGTACCTCATTAGCATATTTGCCACCAAAATTGCTTACAAGCTCCTCATTCATTAATGTTTCTAATGGAATATACTTGTTATTTTCTTTAAAATAACTCATTAATGAATGAATAGATATATCACTGGAAGGATATCCAAACTCCCCGTATTTATTTTGAATATAAACAGCCAAACCTTCTTGAGTAAAGTAACCACCAAATTGATAACCTAGCATCGCATGTGTCAATTCGTGTATTATCCCTGCTCTACCCTCTAAATAACGGTAATAATGTATGCTATTTCCATCTGCATTACTGGCTTTATACCCTACATCTACTGAAATATAATATTTTTTTTCATCAATCCGATCATGAAAACGTTCCTCTAAATATAAAACAGCATCATAGATATCTTTTTTAAACCTATCAAGCTGTTCATCCGTTAGTCGTGCATAATTTTTAATATAGAACGTTCGGTCATATTCATGTACATACATCTCATCCTCTGGTTTATATGTTTCTTCCATTGATACACTTTCCTCAGTTTCATGTGTAGGAGTTGAGCAAGAAACTAAGAATAGCATCAAAATCGTAATTGACATGATCATTTTTTTCATTTTTTATCTCCTTAGTTAAATTATGGTATTATTTTACCACACTATTATGTTTCATTCACTCTATCAATAGAAAATAATGGTAGATTTTACACCCCAAAAAAAGGTACTCATTTAATATGAGTACCTTCTCTAAATTCACTTAACTATACCATGCATTAAGAGTTCTTAGTTAATTCCATTTTTTAAATCTTGCATTTGCATACGTGCTGCTCGATGAACACCGTATTTTTCTTTACGATCGAGGAACTTAGCTTCTTTCTGTAGCTTACGATAACTTCTATATCTTTCTTCACTTAGTTCCCCTATCTCAATAGCTTGCTTAATCGCACATCCTGGTTCATTTCCGTGTCGACAGTCTCTAAATTTACATTGAAGAGTTAATTCCTTAATATCTTGAAATGCTTCATCGGTTGCTTCTTCATCCGTCCACAATTGAAGCTCACGCATACCTGGCGTATCAATGACAACTCCACCACCTTGAAGCATGAATAGCTCACGATGTGTTGTCGTATGACGTCCCTTCGCATCATCTTCACGAATCCCTTGTGTTCGTTGGATGTCTTCCCCTAATAAACCGTTAATTAAGGTTGACTTACCAACACCAGAAGAACCAATAAGTGAAATCGTCTTACCTGTCTCAACGAACGATCGGATCACTTCAAGATCATCACTTTGTAAAGTATTTACAGCGATAACTGGAACGCCAAATGCAACTTCTTCAACAGCGCTAATCTTCTCTTCAACATCATCACACAAATCTTTCTTCGTTAAGATGAATACAGGGTTTGCACCACTTTCGTACACTTGAGTGAGATAGCGCTCCATTCGTCTAACATTGAAATCCTTATTTAACGCATTGACTAAGAAGACTGTATCAACGTTTGCTGCGATAAGCTGTTCAATTGTTTTCTCTCCAGCAGCTTGACGTGATAAAAGACTCTTCCGTTCCAACGTTTGATGAATGATGCCTTTTCCCTCATCTAATAATGGGGTAAAAAGTACCCAATCACCGACACAAGGGAAATCTCGTGTTAATTCTGCTTCATGATAATATTTTCCTGATAGTTGTCCTTGCAATTCTCCCTCTTTTGAAAGAATCTTATAAATGCCATTCGCTAATGTCGCAATTCTCCCTACTTCATATGAAGAATCCACTACTTGCTCTTCAAAAAATACATCAAACCCTAATTTGTTTAATTCGTACAATTGTTTTCCTCCTAGTGTATACAGGAGGACATCGTTTAATCGTTATACGCTACGCCCTCCCATTAATGTTTTTATATTTAGTCCGCTTGTTTGATTTACTACGATAATCATAAAACATCACTCCTTTCAAGTCCGTTCAATTAATTACAAGTATTGTATCATATTACCTGTTTAAGTACATATAAAAATTATTATTATTTTAAATTAATTAAGCTATGTATTCATTTCTTAATGTTACGTTCGTTAACAATAGATTCTAATACAACGGCTACACCATCATCATCGTTCGTGTCAGTAATGTGATACGCTATGTCTTTTAATTGTGGAATCGCATTTCCCATTGCAATGGGATAACCACATGCCTTAAACAAACCTATGTCATTATAATCATCTCCGAATACGGCGATCCTCTCTAGAGAAATATCTAATAGTCTTGATAACAATGAAATCGCAGTTTCTTTTGAGACATCTCTTCTCATGATTTGTGTCAACGAATTTGAATCCGTTGTAATCACTGTACAAACTTGCTCAAACTCACGAGTAAAGGACTCGATTGAATCTAAATTTGATACTAATATTTTAGTAGGATGAACCTCTCTTACCCTTGTTAGATCTATCTGTTTCGGATTACTTGTTATATTCATCATAGAAGTATAATCAATCTCTTGAAAACAGTACCATTCATCTTCTACTTCAATCGAAAACCAATGCTTTGGCTCATGTTCAATTAAGTAATCAATGATTCTAGAACTTAATTGGGAGCTGATCGAATAATGCTCATTAAGTTTCAAATGTTCATTAACGATCATCGCTCCATTGTAGTACACCATAATAGAGGAAGCTAGAATCTCATCAGGTAGGAACCGCTTCACTGCACGAGGTGGACGAGCAGTTGCAATAATGATTGGCATACCCGACTCAATCATCCTATTAAGTTCGCTCATATTCCTTTCGCTAACCTGTTTATTAGAATTCAACAAAGTACCATCTAAGTCAAGAACAACTGCTTGAATTTGCATGCAAGTCACCTCATTAATAATGTATAGATAAGAACACTGCTACAAAGAAAACAATTCATTCACACTCATTGTCTATATCACTAGCTATCATTCTGTATGTACGAAATATAATGAAGTTTGTTTCGTACATACAGTTTTGCGGTTATTCATGACCACGCTCTATTTTTTATTGCTTAATATCGCTTAAGCCTGCACTTGCTTGTGCAGGCTTGTTCTCAAATTCTTCAAATATGCTACTCCGCTCTCACATCTTCTTATAAACGAATTCTCGATTTCTTGTGAATCCATGCTTCTTATAAAAATCTTTTGCGACGGTGTTTTTCATCCAATAGTCTAACTCTACTAGTTCTATGCCTTCGTCTTTTGCAATACGATAGATTTCTTCCATCAGTTTTGTACCGTAACCCTTGTTCTGTTTTGTCTCAACGATGCTAATTTGATGAACGTAGATTGAGTAATAGCTCTTATTAAATACGTTACCTGGATTATTACGAAATTCAATCCAAGCATATCCAGTAGCTGTTCCCTCATCTTCAATTAGCATGAACATAAAATTTCGATTATGAATAAGACTTCGGAACATTCTCCTCATGTTGTTGAAATTGTATTCATTAAAATATTCTGGATACAGCTTCACGTGCAAATCATGTACAGGTTTGTTCAACTTTGCAATTAACTCATAATCTGTCGTTCGTCTAATATTCAAATGAACCCCTCCTGACTGACTTTAGTTGCTCTTCTTATTTTATTGACATAAAACATTATATAGAAGCAATTTATTTGACCTAAGGGATTCAGTTTGAGATTAGATAGACATTTCCCAACGTTCTTCAACTAATGTTTGATTGGACAAAACCGTTGTTCTTGTTTGTTCCAGATGAAAACCATACTTTTCATATATTCTCCTTGCAGCAACGAGATCAGAATTGGTCCATAGAATAATCGACTTATAACCTCTTTCCTTGCAAAAATCAATTGCAGTTTGTACGAGGCGCTGACCGTAACCTGTCCCTCTAAGGACGGGCTCAACGAGAAACAAACCTAATTGCGCGACATGATCGTCGACTTTTTTTATGCTAATGGAGCCTCTAGGCTGTCCTTCATTCTCGACAATCCAAATTCGTTCATCATCGCTGGATCTTTCGACAAACCCATCAACACTATTTTCAATAAAATCTCGAAAAGATAAGTCATATTGATACTCTTGATTATATATTTCATAATGTGAATTAATAACGTAATCTCTATCCTCTTGTTGGAACACACGAATCATACTATCACACCTGTTCTATATCATTTTGTATTATTCTTGTTCGTGTTCATTTAGCAAAACCCAACGTATATGGTCTTCCCAAATCCCGTTTACTTTTAACATTTTTCTAGATAAACCTTCATTCTCAAAGCCTAATTTTTCTGCAACTTTTATTGAAGCTTTATTTCTTGGCATAATTGGTGCTTCGATTCTGTGAAGACCGAAATCTTTGAACATAACCTCAATTGCCTTACGTAATGCTTCTGTTACGAACCCTTGATTCAATTGACCTTGATCAAGTTTATAACCGACAAAGCAAGATTGAAAAATACCTCGTGTTATTAAACTAAACGTAATACACCCTATTACATTTGAATAATCGTTATCTACTTTTTTAAAGATCCACAACTTCAGGGAATCTCCTCGTGCGAATATCTCGATGTCTCTTCTTAGATTCAACCTCTGAACGTCTATTGTATAAAACTCAGCTGGTTTCTGTGCTTCCCACTCAGTTAAAAAATCTCGATTTCTTTCGTAATATGCGAGTACCTGTTGTGCAAAGCTATCATCGACTTGACGAAGTATTAATCGTTCTGTCTCATATAAAATCATTTTGTTTCACATTCCTTATGTAATTTGTTAAATCATCCGTTATTCAATCCCAACATCGACGACTCTCTTACTTCGTTGTCGAGAGAAGAAGCCTAATGCCACGGCTGCACCTAAACAACTTGCAATACATCCGAATATTAAATATAACGATGGTGTAGATTCACCAATGATAATTGAAGCAATTCCTCCTATAGCTGGGAACAATGCAACCATATATCCACTTTGAGAGCCACCGATTCGTTCTACTAGCTTTAAATAAAAGAACCACGCAATAAAAGATGCAACAATTGTTAAATAAAGTAGAGCTGCTATATAAGAGAATGACATTGAAAATGCCAGTTCATCCCCTTTATAAATGACAAACATTCCTAAAATCAAACTTCCCACTGAGAAGCCAATTGCATTAGCGTAGATCGGATCTACTTTTTGCTGTGCATTTCTTGCTGAACACGCATCTCCTATAGCTGTTAAAATCGTTCCAACAATCGCAATCGCAACTCCTTGTAGCACTCCGTCAAAAGCTTGACCATTTTGAAATTGTGGATACATGAGAATGGTTACACCGAGTACACCTAAACTGCCCCCGACTAACAAACGGGGATGTAACGGTTCTTTTAGGAACAACCAAATTGCAATTGGCGTCATAATTACCTTCAATGAAAAGATTAATGTCACAATTGCAGCGGAACTTAAGATGGTCGCATAATACAAACATAAATAACTTAAAGCAAAATTACATATACCAAATACCATGACAAAAGGAATGTCTCTCTTAACTGGTATTCGCTTCGGTTTTAAGAAAGCTACCAAAACCCAAAATAATACAGCCGTCATCACTAACCGATACATTAGTGATAATTCAAGGCTTACAGGTGTGCCTTGGATCTTCACTGCAATAAAGTTTAGTCCCCAGACGAGCGTACAAAAGATGTACATAAACTTTGTCATTTACACACCTCTTCTAGTTGCTGAAATTTCTAACAATAAGTTAAAAAGTCGGAATCATCACTATACAAAAACAAATCCTTTACCTTTACTTACCAATGTTAAGAGATTTTCCAATAGGATTCAATACTCTATTATTGCCCTAAAAGATTAAGAGATGAACGATTAACGAGTATTATACTTTTTTCAGACGAAAGTTGTATGAACATTCCATTATTTCGATTGAGGTTTTGATAAATTGTAGCATGTATTATACGAGTATGATATATAGCTATCACACTATTTACAAATGGAGGGAATATTCATGAATTATGTTATCTTAGGTGCGAGTAAGGGGCTAGGTGATGCTTTTGTTAAGGGCTTACCTGAACAAGGGGACCATGTTTGGATCGTTTCTAGAAGTCGCCCAGTAAGTTTAGCAGTGAATGATGGCGTGCATAGACATTGGATCGAGGCAGACTTATCGTCGAATGATTCAAGCAACCGTATTGCGGACGCGCTCAGAGATGAACCGATCGACGTGCTCATTTATAATGCAGGAATATGGGAGAAAGAAGGATTTGAAGACCATTATGATTTTGAGAAGGATGATCCGAACGATATTGCTAACATTATGTTTGTCAATACAACGTCAATGATCCTATGTACACAGAAATTATTACCGAACCTAAAACAATCAGCTAATGCAAAAGTTATATTAATTGGATCTGCTGATGGAATTGAGAATAACGAAAGTAAACAAGTAACATACGTCGCTTCTAAATTTGGAGTACGTGGTATCGGTAATTCTCTACGTGAGAACTTAAGAAAATATGAAATAAGTGTAACGTGTATAAACCCCGGCAATATTGCAGCAGCAATTCCATATGAAGCAGGATTAGAAAAGACACTTTCCACCTACAAAGGAACAAAAATCCCTGTTCAAGATATCATTTCACTCGTAAAAACGATAACACATCTGTCAAAAGCGTCATGTGTAAAAGAAATAAATATGCCAGCCATGTTGGATACGAGCTCTTAAAATCATTGTACTTTATTTAGAAAATACAAATTTTATAATGAATCTTATTATCTCAAATTAGATCAGTACTAGAGTCCTCATCTATCATTCAAATAGGACTCTAGTTATTCGTTTAACGAAGCGAGAAATTTCCTGACGAAACAACTACATTTAATTCATACTCACCAGAACCGATTGTACCAATAATTTTATCCTTTGAGTTTTCCACATAGTCGACTCCATCAAGCTCTACTATTCCTCTACCTGAACCGCTATTAAAATGAATCGATAATGATGATGGTGTCTTCGTATATTCAATCATAACATCACCACTTGAAGCTTGAGCAGAAATATTTCCAATTGCTTCATCATTACGAATTGTTATATCTCCAGATCGAGTGAACCCAGTTATATTTCCAGTTATATTCGATAAATCAATATGACCAGACGATGCCTCATAATATGAATCCTTTACAGTTTGATCCGATGATTTAATATGTCCTGATGAAGCAGACACATTCAATAAATCCGTAACGATCCCTTTTGTTTCAACATTACCAGAAGATGCAGAGATATCAATTTCTGATACTTTTATCCCATTCGCAACAATGTCCCCAGAAGATGTTTCAATGTTAATCACATCATATGTTTTTTCAGGTAAAGCAACTGTAATGGTTGTATCCATCATTGAAATTCCAGTATGAAAAGGTGTATTTATTTTTTTGAATTGCACTTGTAACATGTCTCCATTGTCCACAATATCTAATTTAAAGTTATCTTGAATACTTTTATTTACTTTTCCGTTCACTTCTATAACAAAGGTATCATCTTCGGATGGCACTACGTGGACATCCCCTGAAGAGAAGTTAATGTTAATATTTTTTATATCTGTATTGTTAACTACTTGTCTTTCATATAAATCTACCAAATTAGAAAATAATTTGTCCGATGGCATATTCATCTCACTTTCTTTTATTTCATTATTATTACCAATCGAATCTTCTATATCTACTGTATTCACAGGTATTTGTTCTGTCGGTTGAGTTGGAACGAGGAATAAAAATACACCGACAAAAAATACGATTAGTACTCCCAGCAATACTTTATTCATGAATTTTCCCTCCCTTAATTTGATTGAAAATATTCTATCAATTACCACATCTACATCATACGATCCAACGGTTAACAATACAATGAAACGAATAAAAATACATAAAATGTTTAAAAATAACATTAATGAAGAGATCAAAGTTCCTCACTAACGTTAGTTTCATTGTCATTTATCTTCTGCTAATAGTTTTGTTAACAGCTTTTCAAATTTATTTGCGCTCATGATTTCATGAGTAATAAATTTTCCATTATAAAATAAACCAAATGTCGTCCAAATGGTTGGAGCGCTTTGGGCTTGTTCTGTTGTTGTTATCATCTTTGTCGAAAAAGGAATTTGATTTTGTTCTGCTACTTCACGTAAGTCATCTAATATTCCAACTGCAAAGGGGCATTGTACAGTGTAATAAATATGTATTCCCTTGTCATGTTCGACAGCTGATCGGCTTTGCCTTTTAAAAGTTGGATCATCTGCTTGTTCATTAAACTTTAACATCATTAATTGAAAATACGGCTCCACTTCATCAACAATTTCAAACCCTACATGTTCGAAAAAA
The DNA here is from genome assembly GCF_001742425.1 of Bacillus solimangrovi. GTDB lineage: Bacteria > Bacillota > Bacilli > Bacillales > Bacillaceae_N > Bacillus_AV > Bacillus_AV solimangrovi. Next base: position 19,492 of record NZ_MJEH01000004.1, on the reverse strand, counting down.
CGCGCATCACTTAAATACGGGTACTTCTTCTTACCTACAATATGCACAATCCCATCCATACCACGTGAAATAGCATCTCGCTTACAATAATCTATCAATTGCTTTGCATAACCTTGCTTTTTATATTTTCCAGAAACCCATAAACAATTAATATACATATAGTTTGGTGCATGAATTGGAACCCATGCCCTTTCAGCAGGTACATATTCTATAAACGTCTTTGCTCGCTCATTTAATCGATAGAACACTAACCCATCATCCATTCGCGCACGTAACCATTTCTTCTTCTCACTTACAGCATCCTTATATTGTTTCGCTCCGAGTGCACAGCAAATATGCTCATGTTCAATATTTTCTTTCGTTATTTGAATGAATTCCATTCCTCATCACTCCTTTTCTAACTATTCAATCATTCATGAGTATTCCCTTCTAATATTAACAGATACTTCCTTCAATGGTTGAGTTCCTTTTTTACTCACTAATGGTTAGTTGAAACGTGAAAATTCCGTTCAAGCTATTTATAACTCGAATGTTTTTATTTCAATTTCACCGACAATTGTATAAGATTAGGAATAATATAAAGTGAAACTAGGTGAAGAAATGAACGAATTTGAAACCATATACAACACGTATCGCTCACATCTATTCTCAATTGCATATCGTATGCTCGGTTCAATTTCCGATGCAGAGGATATCGTACATGAAGTATTCCTACATATAACGCAAATTAATATAGAACAAATTACCGATTTGAAAGCATACCTTTCAAAAATGACAAATAATCGGTGCTTGAACCTGTTACAATCAGCTCGTCATCGAAGAGAAACTTATGTGGGCCCTTGGTTGCCTGAACCTAAGATACAAACACTAGACCAACCGTTCGAAAAAATAATAAAGGATGAATCAATATCGTATGCCTTCCTCCTATTATTGGAGCAATTATCACCAATTGAGCGTTCTGTGTTCGTTCTTAGAGAAACATTAGCATATGATTATAATGAGATTGCTAACATATTAGATAAAACAGAGGTGAATTGCAGGAAAATATTCAGCCGTGCGAAACGTAAGTTAAATGGTGTAACTTCGACCAGCCTAACAAATTCTAAGCAAGTTGATTTATTAACAAAAACATTCATACAAGCTTCTGTAACTGGAAACTTCGATCAATTTATTAATACACTTACAGAAGATGTTGTCCTTGTTACTGATGGTGGTGGCAAAGTAATTGCTGCATTGAACCCGATTATATCGAAGCAACGCGTATCAGCATTTTTACAAGGTATTGCTTCAAAAGGAAGTTTCTATGGAGAGCTACAACCAATTATTATTAATGGTCAAAGTGGCGTTTTACACGTTCAAGACGGACAGCCGCTTAAGGCGATTTACTTTGCACTAGATCAAACCGAAACAAATATAAAGAAAATTTATATCATCTCAAACCCTGATAAGTTAAGGCATATCTCGTTACCATTGTAAAAGTAAATAAAAAAGTTAATACTTTTTCACTAGTTATGTCACATTTCAACTCTCTATTTTGTCTTACATAGTGAAAGCAATATTACTTAATGGAGGAGATTGAAATGAAAGAACGTATTAACCTTTACCAAACAGCTCCTGAAGCTGTTAAATTAATGCTACAATTCGAAGAATACAAGAACACAACAGGTTTTGATCCGAAGTTAATTGAACTTATTAAAATCCGTAGCTCACAAATTAACAAATGTGCTTATTGCTTAGATATGCATACGAAGGATGCGCGAGCAATTGGTGAGACTGAGCAAAGAATATATTGTTTGAATGCATGGCGTGAATCGCCATTCTATAATGATGCAGAACGAGCGGCACTAGAATTAACAGAAGCAGTCACTTCTATCTCAACAAATGGTGTCCCTAATCATGTATATGAATTTGTTCGAAAACATTTTGACGAAAAACAATTTGTCGATCTTATCGTGCTAATCAACACGATCAATAGTTGGAATCGCTTAGCCATTTCAGTCAGTAATGTGCCTGGACAATACAAACCAGTGACTCAACAATAAAGTAAGCTATTTTGTAGTATCAGCAACAACGTAAGCACTTCAAACAACCCATCTCCTTGTATTCATATTGAATACAAGGGGATTACTCCAAAATCATATTTTAGCGAAAAACTTTAACGTCTCATCCCATGAATCTTGTGCTGACTGTTGATGATATGAATTAGAGTAAGGATTGCTAAACCCGTGATTACCTTCCATCTTTCTTATGTAAACATGCTCTTTATTACTTAATGTTTCGACTAGTTGATCAACGTCAAATGAGGTTTCTATTTGTGGGAAAAACAATAATGTAGGAGAAAGCGGCAATTGTTGTACATAATCTCGAATTCTTGAACCATAGTAAGCAACTACACCATCTACAACAGCTTCATTACTACACAACCAAGCAATCGTTGCCCCTACACTGTACCCAAGTACAAATACTTTATCGTACTTGTCTTTCAAATCGAACAAGATTGGTTTCAGCTTATTTTTAGCAATCTCAATTCCAACATTTTCTATAAAATTCGTATAAGCGATACTCTCTTGTGAATAATTGTACGGTTTATCTACTTGTAAAAGATTAGGACAGAGTACATCAACATTGTGATCAGCTAACCTTTTACAAACGTCTATCATATGATCATTGACTCCATAGATTTCGTGAACGACGACAACAACAGTATTATGGTTATTTTTTATTGAAATCATCTTTGCTCCTTTATATTAAAGCCATATCGGTAAGTACTTAATCCAATATGACTTCTTTGTTAGGGTGATTAAGAAACTCAAACATTAATTGTATTTGTGACTCTGTATTTCTCATGCGTGATAGCGGTGGCAAATTATCTCTATCGAAGAAATTAACATCATTCGTTTCGATACCTGTTGCGGCATTGCCCCCATAAATCTCACATAAAATGAATAATTTATAATAATGATAGGCTTGAGGTGGATGTGGGTGTTTATGATAGTCAAATACTGCAAGCAGCCTCTTTACAACAACATCATAACCTGCTTCTTCCTTTACTTCTTTCACTACATTTTCAGAAGGCGACAAGCCGATGTCACAAAACCCCCCAGGTAATGCCCATTTCTGATCGTGCTCTTCTTTTACAAGTAATATCTTGTCTTCCTTAAACACGACACCTCGGACATCTACTTTCGGAGTTTGATAACCTGATTCATTCGCAAAGAGATGCTGTATCTTCTCCATTTTCAAATCAGTATACTCAGCTAGTATTTCAACACTTATTTTCCGTAATGTCTCATACCGTTCAAGATCGTATAAATCTTTTGAGAATGCTAAGCCTGCTTGTGAAATGCTTTGGATTTGCTTTGCCCACTCTAACCATTTATGACTCATAAAGTCACCTCCCATCCCTCATCCATATTTTCTATACTTAATTAAGGTTTTAAAATTGAGAACATGTTAACGTCATAGGACCGATCATTTTGACACATGTAATTTCTAAGAACTCCCTCTTTCTCAAACCCTAGTTTTGTTAATAAATTACTTGAGGTCGTATTCTCTAAAAAGACGATAGCACCAATTCGATTTAGATATAGTTTATTGAACCCATATGACATTACTTCTGAAGCTGCTTCCGTTGCATAACCTCTTCGCCAATAATCAGGGTGAAGCTCATAACCGATTTCAGCTCGTTTATGCTTAAGGGATAATGCGTTAAATCCAATTGTTCCAATTAATTTCTCTTCTTCCTTCAACTCAATGCCCCATCGTATGCCCCGTTTGTCATTATAACTCTGAGCAAAAAACTCAATAAATTGTTTAGCTTGGTCAAGGCTTGTTAGTGGCTCTTGTCCATAGAATCTTGTCACATTCTCATTAGCAAAAACATTGTATACATCTTGCACATCGTCATTGACAATTTCTCTTAACAAGAGCCTTTTCGTATTGAGTGTTGGAAACATATTATCCCCCTTAATCGAATCATCTATTTAGTTCTCATTACATAGTGATTTACACTATCATATGAAAAATCGACTTACTTTTCTTGTACTTTAAATGAAAATAGTTGTTCGACTATCAATCTAATAAAGGTATTACATACACAACAGGTACTTCATATGGGTGAATGTCATTAATAACTTTCTTAACGTTATTGATTTCTTCATATAGACAATGGAATTCTACCTTACATTCTGTACCTGTTGAAATTTCTCCTACTTCTCCATCAAATGGAGTTGCTCCCTCTAAAGGTCTCCAATATCCTTTTACTTCGGAATATGACATTACATTGTCATACAAGCCTATTTTAAGAACACCGATGTTATTCAATTCGGTTCGTAATTCATCAATGAACACTTCTGGAATAAGCACTTCTACCTTTACATATTTACAATTCATTTATAATCTCCTTACTAATTACGTTAGTTTGTCTACTCATCTGGCCAACCTATTACAAATGAAGTCAACATCAAACGGTTAGATAACTAGCAATTTTTTTAAATAATATCAATAAATTGTTAGTTTATTCAACAAAAATTGATAGATTAGAAGTTTGTTCAGTCCATGATGAGTTACATCCAAAACAAAATGATTAGATAGTACTTTGTATTTAGTCACACATGACAAATTGAAAAGTTAGTAACTTTTTCTAAATATACCCTTTACAAATTTTTCATTTATAAGATATAATTCAACTGTATTAAGATATACAACACAGTCAACACACATCAAACATTAATAAGGAGGTTAAAAATGTTTGAATTAGATATTCGTAGTCGAAAAGCAATCTATGAACAGCTCGTTGACAGAATCAAAGAGCTAATCATTAATCAAGTGTTACAACCTGATGAGAAGTTACCATCTGTTCGAATGTTAGCGAAGCAACTAACGATTAACCCCAATACAATTCAAAAAGCATATCGAGAGTTGGAACAACAAGGATACCTATATTCGATTCAAGGAAAAGGTAGTTTTGTTGCACCTGTTGAGGTCATGCATAATGAAATGAAATTAAATGAGGTGAAATCACAATTGTTGAAGTTAATATCAGAAGCTGTCTATCTTGGATTAACAAAGGAAGACTTGCTTACGTTATATGAAGAAGCGAAGCAGAAGATGGAAGGAGGAGATGAGAACGATGATCGAGATTCATGACGTATGGAAGAAATTTGAGCGTGAAGATGCCGTAAGTCAATTGAATTTATCAATTAAGACAGGTGCTATCTATGGCCTACTCGGTTCCAATGGTGCTGGTAAAACAACGTTGCTAAAAATGTTATCCGGCATTTATTATCCTGATAAAGGCTCACTTCAAATTGATGGCGAAAATGTGTTTGAAAATCCGAATCTTAAACAACGTGTCATCTTCATTCCTGATGCTCTCTATTTTCTACCTCAATCAACGATTAAACAGATGGCAATCTATTATCGATACTTTTATAAAAAGTGGAATCAAGAACGATTCGAACGATTACAACAAGTATTCGGGATTGACGTCAACAAAAAGGTGCATCGCTTGTCAAAAGGCATGCAGAGGCAAGTTGCGTTCTGGTTAGCTCTATCTGCTATGCCCGATGTATTAATTCTTGATGAACCAATTGACGGTTTGGACCCTGTCATGCGCCAAAAGATTAAGAATCTACTATTCCAAGATACTGCCGAACGAAACATGACCGTCATTATCTCTTCTCATAACTTAAGAGAAATCGAGGATATTTGTGACCACGTTGGTATTATGCATAAAGGTAAGATTGTCATTGAAAAAGATATCGACGACTTAAAAGCTGATACACACAAAGTTCAGGTTGCCTTCCAAGAAGACATAGATGAAGAAGAAGCAATTAAGAGTTTACAAGTTTTACATAAAGACCAACGTGGAAGTGTGCATCTCTTTGTCGTTAGAGGGAATGAACATGAAATTAAGGAACACATTCAATCATTCAAACCAATCGTATTCGATTTATTGCCATTAACGTTAGAAGAAATTTTTATTTATGAAATGGGGGATGTCGGTTATGAAGTCGAACATATCCTTATTTAATCTAGGAATTATTAAGCAGGATTTCAAACAACACGGCTGGCTTAGTATTATTTATTTATTAGGTTTACTATTTTCTCTACCGTTACAAATGATCATGATCGATAGTGATCCACCAACTAATATCGCAGAACGTATCGAAACATTTTTTGATATCGGATTAGAAGTCCTAATAATTTTCTTATATACTGTACCAATCTTAGCAGGGATATTTCTGTTTCGTTATTTACAAACGAAGGATTCATCCGTTATGGTGCATAGTCTTCCAATAAAACGTGGAAGTCTTTACATCAACCATGTTATTAGTGGGATGCTTATGCTCATAATTCCTGTGCTTATCACTTCTGTCGTTACTTGGGCAGTTAGAGGAACGATCTCTTTTGGTGAAAACTTTACATTTGGAGAACTTCTATTATGGACAGGAATTGTAACATTGTTAACGGTATTTCTGTTTGCATGTTCTGTATTTGTAGGAATGTTATCCGGTATTTCCGTTGCACAAGGTATCATAACTTATATAGTATTGATGCTTCCTATGGGTTTACTTATTTTAATTGCTGAGTTACTTAACAATATGCTCTATGGTTTTTCAACAAGGTTTTTAGTTGAAGATACAGCTATAAAATGGTCTCCGTTAGTTCAGTTTGTAGAACTTTATGATAAGAACAATCCATACTCACACACTGAGATTATCATTTATATCATACTTACAGTCATTCTGTTTATTGCAGGCTGGTTATTGTATAAGGTTCGCCCTCTTGAAGCGGTAGGGCAAGTGTTAACATTTAAAGCCTTAAAACCTATTTTTAAATACGGTGTGACTTTTTGTACAATGCTTCTTTCAGCAGTTTATTTCTCTCAACAGGATATTAGTACCGCTTGGGTTGTGTTTGGATATATTGCCGGAACAATAATTGGTTATCTTGTCGCTGTAATGGTACTTGAGAAGTCGTGGCGTGTATTTAAAGCTAGAATGCTCATCGATATCGTCGGTTATGGGCTTGTTATTGCAGTAGTAGTTGTTGCAATCAAAGTTGATGTGTTCGGTTATGAAACGAAGATACCAGAGACTGCAGAAGTGAAAAATGTATACTATGGTTCTAATGTATATAGGTTTAAAGAGAAACTTGAAGAAGGAGAAAACCCATTTCATTCAGACGAACAGTATATTAACGATATTCTCAGTCTTCATCACAAGATTGTTAATGAAAAAACTGAATTTAATGAAGAGGAATTTGGATACCGTGACCTTGAACGTTCAACTATCGTGTATGAACTTGAGGATGGAAGCATGGTAGCAAGAGAATATGTTACTCCTTTAACTGTAGTTGCGACTGAGTTAAAACCTATTTATGAATCAGAAATTTACAAGAGAAACGATTTTAATTTCGATCTCCTGGATAAAAATATAGGATTATTGCGTTTGTCTGGTCGTCATGTTGATAAAGAGCTTAATATTTATGACCTTGAAAAAATTAATGAATTTAAAAAACTATTGAGACAAGATATTCTTTCTCTGAAATATGAAGATATGATTGCATCTCGACCCGAATGGGGGGATTTTGAGATTACAGTTATTGATGATGGTAATGTCGATTATGATTATTCAAGGCATTACGATTGGGATAAAAGGTATAAAGGTATTGAAAATTGGATGAAAGACAACGGATATCTTGAACAAGTTAGAGTTATGGCGAACGATATCGTGAAGCTGGAGATTGCACAAATCAATCAAACTGAAGAGGAATTTTATGATTCAGATAAAAAGTTTGATGAGATTACAGATAAAGACAAAGTCATTAAAATTACAGAAACTACTCAAATGGAACAATTATTAAATCATTCTCATTATGGATATGGAAAATACGTAATTCTGGTTACTCTGAAAAGCGGGCGATCATTCACTGAACAACTGGATGAAACTCATGTGCCAGATTCTATTAAAAAAGCATTAGAATAAGGTTATCTGATTCACAACCACCCCCCTACTCAATCAAAATATTAATAAAACCTTTAAACATAATACAACAAAAGGGTGTCTCCAAAGGAAAAGAAAAACTTTGGATGACATTCTTTCTTTTTAAAAGCCAGATTTCTAAACTAAAGAAGAAAACGGTAACAGAGGATGGTAAAAATAATGTGTCTTTTTATAAAACACAGTTAACTAATTCTCCCGCTAGTAAGGTTGTTGCATTACAGGGGCATCATTATCTTCATTGGACTCTTTATAAGGAAATAAGCAAAGAAGTTAATGAATTGACAGAATTTCTTGCTACAGAGTTATAATACAAATTAGATAACCATTCTTCTATTCGAAAGGGGGCTTGTATGCTGACTTTCACAAGTGGTTTTATCTAAGTACTGATAATATCTACTTTGAGAAAAGTAAATTATATATTGTCGTACTAGGGATGAAGTTGAATTTTGACAAAAATGAAATGTTATGTTGGGAAATAGCAGTCGAAGACAAAATAAAGAATCGTTTGTATTATTGTTCAGAAAAGCTTAAAGATCCAAAAAAAGAAAAGCTTAAAAATTTTCGTCATACTGATAAATATTTCAGCTACGATAAAGAATGTAGCCATGTAAAAAAAGAAGATAGAAGGCATTATCGCTCAAAATGCAAGCAATTAATGCGAGAAGGTAAATACGATAAATTGACGAAACATGTGAAGACAAGTGGATGGCTAACTTGGTAGAAGGATAATTCCCCTTTTTATTGCTAATTAATTTCATTTAAAAGGCGTGTTATGCATAGTGTTGTTTAAGCTACATAAGACGTCTTTTTATCTTTATATCCTATCAATCACACTCAGGTGGTTCCTAGATAGAGCTCATATCGTAATTCATAACAAACTACAGCACTAGGTTCACCTTCTGATTTCAATGTTTACATTTCACCACATCTTCTACCTCTACTAACATGTATATGGTAAACTTTTCTATAATAAATGGACTGGGGAGATTCATTATGGAAGTGTTGAACAACTACATAAAAGCGACGAACACGCACAATTTTGATGAAGTTAGAAAATTACTTCACCCTAACGCAACCTACTTTTTCACAGATAAGACGTGTACGACTCTCGAAGAAATTCAATTATACTTTGAAAAAGCTTGGACAGTAATAAAAGATGAGAACTATGAAGCACATGATGTAAAATGGCTCTATACAGAAAGCAATTCCGCTACATGCACGTATACGTATTTCTATGAAGGATACTACAATGGAGAATATACGAGTGGACGTGGCAGAGCGACAAATGTATTCGTCAAAGAATCGGATCAATGGCTTCTCATTCATGAGCACTTAAGTCCACTTCCAAAACGAAACTGATTTGAGTAGCAGTTATTCCAATATATATGCCTTTATATTAAAAGGGAGATGATCGAATTGTTACGTGGGGAGAATATTTACTTAAGACCTTTTAAACTTGCAGATGCAGCAGAAAGACTTCAATTACAAGAGCGAAATCGTGCGTTTTTTGAACAATTTTCATTTGAAAGATCTACTGATTTTTATACGTTGAACAAGCAAGAAGAATTAATTATAAACAATGAAAAATATGCAGAACAAGATGTTTCGTACCAATTTGGTATATTCAAGCACAGTGATCAACTAATCGGTACGATTGATTTATTCCAAATTCAACGTGGCTCTCTTCAAAGTGCTTTTATCGGTTATTTCTTAGACAAAGCTCAGAATGGAAAAGGTTATACAACCGAAGCAGCACAGTTAGTCGTGAACTATGCTTTTGAGGAGTTACATTTGCATCGTATTGAAGCTGGTGTGATGCCACACAATATCGGTTCGATTCGAGTATTAGAAAAAGTAGGCTTTCATAAGGAAGGCATTGCAAAGCAAAGTGTCAAAATAAATGGAAAATGGGAAGATCATCAAATGCTAGCCATTATCAATCCAAATGATTAAGAAATACAAACAATCAGTGAGGACGGTTAGCTCCCACTGATTGAATCTTCACATCATTTCCTTGACAAACAACACTCTATCTTGACCTAAACCATCGTAATTCGTATGAACCGATACACCATTAACTTCACGATCACCTTTTACAATTTCAAATCCCATCTTCGTATGATAGGCAATTGATCCTTGATTAACTGGAGATGTAATCGCACGAACAAACTTTCTCTCATATTCTTTTACAACGTTGAAAAATTCAGTATAGAGTCGTTTACCTACATTATGTTTCCGATGTTCAGGGTGAACACCAACGAAATGGATATATGCATCATCTGCGTATGTTTGTGATAAAAAACCAATTAAGAAACCGACAACCTTCCCATCTTTCTCTGCGATAAAACTTGTATTGTTAAAATGAACAAAAAAGAGCTTAGGCAACATTTGCGCCATTTGCCTTCCTCCCCACCATTCATTTATTACAGGTGAGATGACTTCGTAATCTGTACTTTTGGCTGTTCGAATATTGATCATTTTATCCGCTCCTATATAAAATGAATAACTGCATCTATAATGTTACAAGACTCGTATGAGAAAATTCTTTCCTCAAACATATCAAGTTAAATCAAATGAATACGCTTCAGTTACCTCATATACGACTTAAAATATAATTGTTACGATGGGAACAATAAATATTAATAATAAACCAGCCGTCATAAGTTGAATGTACTTCTTGCGATTAATTCCTATTCTTAGTTCCCAAAGCCCTAGGATAATCATAAAAATCCCCGCAATTTGAAAGACCGTATTAAAAAACATTACTGTTGAAATCATGGTTACTACCTCCTCATCAATTAAAGGCTAGCGTTTAAGTCACCTTTTCATATATGGTTTCATAACTACTATCCTATCAACTATGGTATACTATCATTTGTAAAAATGGAAATATACGTTTTATTTGGATGTATTAAGAAACCTCAACTCTTACTATGAGGGGGATATGAACTTGCATAGGATTTTCGACTTTTTTAAAAATTTGTTTTTAGATGTATGGGCAATGTGGAAAGGCTTTATATATGGCTTTGTGCTGTTCAGTCTATTTTTTCTAATTGGTGGTTTCTTCATTAAAGGAATTATATTTATAAAAAAATTAATATTTTAGATTTTTAGCATGATTGATAACAAGAGCAATAATAAACCATTATTTAACGTATCATACACCTACTACAGCAAAAACTCTCCTTAAATATAGGAGAGTCAAATTAGCATCATCATGTACACAAATTCATTGGGTCGCTACTTTCACATTTGTTTCCATCATACGTATTATCCATCGGATTTCCCTCTACTTGAATATCAAATGGTTCGTTCAGTTTTAACTTATTGAACCTGATCGTGTTATCAAACGCAGTATCTCCAATAAAAATTCCTGATCCTAAGCCTTCAGCACCGTTATTACGAACGATATTCGAATCGATTACGTTATTCAAGTCTTGAAAGTCTTCTACCCCAGTACTAATTCCAACACTTAGATTATTACATACCAAATTATTAATGACATTATTTCCGTCATCATCAATACCAATTCCTCGATCATTTTTAATTGCTGTGTTACCAAACAAAATATTGAAGTCTCCATCTATATCGAATCCGTCATCAACATTTTCAATAGAAGTATTGTTTATAAATCGGTTACTATCTCCATCAATCTCAAATCCCTCAATACTATTTTTAATGCTCTCACAGTTAATAATACAATGATGAATGGTATTTATATCAAATCCATCTCCACTATTAAATGAAGCAAAACAGTTTATAATTAGATTATTTTCACCATCAATTTCATAACCGTCATCACCATTAAGTTTTGATTCAACTTCTTCCAAGATGTTGTTATTTGAGTTAACATTTATTCCGTTACTATCAATTCCTGTTGTAAATCCTTGAACTGTAAATCCTTTTAGTATCGTTTGATTCGCATTTACTGTAATCCCATCATTTGTTCCAAATGACGGGTTGCCTGAAATTATCGTTTTACCAATCCCACAACCAAAAATCTTCAACCTTTCCTTCGTTACATCAAATCCATCAAACGTACCTGCTAGAATCTGTATCGAATCTCCAGGATTTGTACCAGGATCATCTATTGCAAGCTGCACGGTAGGAAAATCAGTAGGTACAACGTGTATCGTCATCATTATCACCTTCTTATAAATTTTAAATATATTAAATTATATGTAGACTAAGTACCCTTCGCTTGTACTTCATATAGAAATATACGTTTGACCAAAGCAACCGTAGCAAAACATAAAAATGTACAGCTGACTGTGTAAAAAGAAGATCTTATTCATCAGATACGACAAAAAAACTCTCCTTAAACGTAGGAGAGTTCTTACTTGCATCAAGTACACAAATTCATTGGGTCGCTACTTTCACACTTATTACCATCATACGTATTATCAGCAACATTTCCCTCTACTTCAATATCAAAAGGTTCGTTCAGTCTTAATTTATTAAATCTAATTATGTTATCGAATGCTACATCATTAACAAGTATACCTGATTGTGACAATTCCTTGCCGTTATTACGAACGATATTGGAATCGATTACGTTATTCGTATCTTCTACATCACCACTACCTACACCAATTCCAATTCTCCGATTGTTACAGACCAAATTATTAATGACACTATTACTGTCATCATCCACACCGATTCCTCGATCGTTTTTTATTGTTGTATTGCCGTATACAATATTAAAGTCATCATTTAGATCGATACCGTCATCAACGTTTTCTATAGCTATATTATTGATCACTTTGTTATTCTGTCCATCAATATCAAAGCCCTCCTCACCACTTCTAGTGCTTTCACAATTGATAATACAGTGATGATCTGTATCAATATCAAATCCATCCGCAACATTCGATGAGGCAAAGCAATTTATAATTAAATTATTTTCTCCATCAATTTCATAACCGTCACCACTGTTAAGCCTTGACTCAATCTCTACCAAAATATTCGTATCATTATTTACCTCAATACCATCGCCTACCGTAAATCCTTGAATGGTAAATCCCTTCAAAATTGTTTGATCTGCATTCACTGTAATCCCATCGCTTGCAGCAGGTGACGGGTTTCCTGAAATTATCGTCTTGCCAATTCCACAACCAAAAATCTTCAACCTTTCCTTCGTTACATCAAATCCATCAAACGTACCTGCTAGAATCTGTATCGAATCTCCAGGATTTGTACCAGGATCATCTATTGCAAGTTGCACGGTAGGAAAGTCAGTGGGAACTACGTGTATCGCCATTACTATCACCCTCTTATAAATTATGAATATACTAAATAATATGTGTAGTTAGTACACTTCGCTTGTACTTCATATAAAAATATACGTTTGACCAAGTCAACCGTAGCAAAACATTAAAAGCACACTCTTCATACATTTTTTCTTAATAATTCTATGATAGACAGTCTATTTTAAGGTTCTTATAGCTGTTAAGTAATGACAGACACTTATAAGGGTGTACAGATTACTACGATAAAAATGCTCTTAATTTGTCTAATAAGACAAAAAAACTCTCTCTACACGTAGGAGAGTCTAATTGTTGAATTAAGTACAAAGACCATCAGGAAAACTATTCCCACAAATATTCCCATCGAATGTGTTATCCATAACATCACCCACAACCTGAATATCAAATGGCACATTGTTCTTCAATTTATTGAAGCGTATAATATTATCATCTGCATTATCTAGAACTAAGATACCCGATCCGATTCCTCCTGTACCATTGTTTCGTACTATATTAGAATCAATAACATTTTCAACAGTAAATTCATCATCACCAGCTGTTAGAAAAATCCCACTTTGTTCATTACCACATACCAGATTTTCAATTATGTTATTGTTATTAGATGAATCATCCATTTCAATACCATCACTGCCATTATTCAATACTTTATTTCGAAATAACGTATTTGAATTACCATTTTCAACATCAAATCCATCAGCATCAGCTTCTTTGGATATATTATTTATAAATTTGTTGAAGTCTCCATTAATTTCAAAACCTTCGTCGCCATTTCGAATGCTCTCACAATTAATGACACAGTGATGATTTGTATCTAGATCGAATCCGTCCGCTCCATTAAATACAGCTGAACAATCAATAAGGAAATTGCTCTCACCATCAATTTCAAAACCATCAGCATCATTCATCTTAGACTCAATCTCTATCAAAATGTTGTTATTTGAATTCACCTCAATACCGTCACTATCAAACCCCTCTATAAATCCTTGAACTGTAAACCCCTTCAGTATCGTTTGATTAGCATTCACTGTAATCCCATCAGTATCAGCAGGTGACGAATTCCCTGCTATAATCGTTTTGCCTATTCCACAACCGAATATTTTCAACCTTGGTTTATTAACGTTAAATCCATCAAACGTACCTGCTAGAATTTGAATACTATCGCCTGCTACAGTTCCAGCATCATCTATCGCTTGTTGTACCGTAGGGAAGTCTGTCGGTACTATATGAATCGCCATTTTGCAACACCTCTCATTAAATTCAAAGTTACTACATCATATGAAAGATAGATTACTTTTGCTTGTACGTTAGAAAGAATTGTATGACTGTCACATTTTTCAGTTACTACAAAAAAACTCTCCTAAAAATTTGGAGAGTTTTCACGTACACAAGTTATCCGGGAAACTATCTTCACACTTATTCCCATCATAGATATTATTCGCCACGCCTCCTTCAACTTGAATATCATAAGGTACATTCAGTTTTAATTTATTGAACCGAATAACATTATCGAGTGTGTCATCTTCAATGAGAATTCCTGAACCTCCAGTATCATCAATTCCATTATTTCTGATGATATTGGAATCAAGTATATTTTGTTGCGAGTTTGAAGTTATGATTATTCCACTTTCTACATTGTTACATGAACGGTTATTAATAAGCGTATTATTGGATTGACTTTGAATTTCAAACCCAACATCCCCATTTTTCAATGATGCATTACTGAAAAGAATATTAAAATCACCGTCAATATCGAAACCGTCATCATCATTTTCTGTAGAAATACAATTTATTAGTTTATTATTTTCGTTATCAATATCAATGCCGTTGTCCCCATTATTGAAACTTCTGCAATTAATCACACAATTATGATCAGCATCTAATTCATATCCATCAAAAGTGTTAGTTGATGTAGAACAATCTATAACTAAATTATTCTCCCCTTCAACGTCAATGCCATCATCACCATTGAATTTTACCTCAATATCCTTTAGTACATTATTAAGTGTATTGATCTGTATACCATCACCAGCAAATCCTTGAATTGTAACTCCTTTCAATATCGTTTGATTAGCATTAACTGTAATCCCATCATCTGATGCAGGTGACGGGTTCCCTGCTATTATCGTTTTGCCTATCCCACAACCAAATATCTTCAATCGTTCCTTTGTAACATTAAAGCCATCAAATGTACCTGCAAGTATTTGAATGCTATCGCCAGCATTTGTTAGGGCATCATCTATTGCCGCTTGTACCGTCAGAAAATCTGTCGGCACTACGTGTATTGCCATCATCATCACTCCCTCTTTAAATTTAGGAATCACTAAAATTATATGAGAGGATAGTTTACTTTGCTTGTACGTTATGGCATACATTGAAAATTAATCAAATGACTTAATTATTGCAACGAGAAAAAGGTACGTTTCAAATGAAACGTACCTTTTTTCAAATCTATTAATTATTTAGGTGCTACCATTCCATACTTCGCCCATTCATTTTTCGATGGACCATAAATTCCAGGTACTTCAAGTTCAGCTTGTCTCATTAAAATCGTCATTTGTCCACGATGATGTGTTTGATGATTGATTAAGTATGAAAGAAGTACGCCCTTTGTCATATTACGACCGAAGAAGTCTATCTCTTCTAATAACATCTCATCTGTCACTTGTGTTTGTAATGCTTCCTTAAATGCTTTCGAAGCATTTACAAAACCTTCCGCAATATCCTTTGCAGAAGTAGGTACAATCCAATCTTCGCTTGGTGCTTCAAAATCTAGCTCTACTTGAGAGCTTAGGTTTTTAACCGATGTAACGATATGCCAAGCGATACGCCCTAACGACCAGTTCCCTTCTGCCACTTCTTGATGTAATGATTCATCTGTAAGATGATTCAGCACGTTTGCTGTTGCTCTCTCCTCATATTCCCATGCTTTCATAAAATCGTCTAATTGTCTAAACATCTAAATTCCTCCTAATCTATCATACATAATAATCGTCCACATTTTAAGCTATTATAAGAGAATGAAAAATAGAATAACAAATTCTAGCTATGCTATTATTTTGATCGGAATATACAAATCTACAATTGCCTTTCCTTCAGGGTCAGCATTTGGATTATTCAAGCAAAACTCTAAAATAGGTCTATTGTCTATTTCATATTCACTAGTTGGTAACCACTGCGCAAAAATCGCTTCATAAGCTAAACTGAACTTATCCAGTGTATCACGAAACTCGTACATTACATATGTGCCACCTTTAAGGTGTTGATAATTTACTGGAGCTTCATCATTCTTCTCGAATCCCTTTGGAAGTGTGATACATGCGTCATAGCGACATGCATGTTCATCGACAAACTGAGGATTATCTAGTGAAATACCGATGAAATATTGAGTATCATAGATTCCCTTCTCACTTGCCCATTTTGCCAGTTCAGACCAAGCCTTCGAAGTTTCAGAGTAACTACCTACATGCCTCACATACGCTACTTCATAATCAGGAAGTTCCTTAATCTCTAGATTCATTACCACTCCCCCTTTTTTATGATGGATCGATTAATATTATTAAGATTTCTACCATTATTATCGAAATCCCTGCTGTTATTCATAACAATTCTCAAACCTAATCAATGTTTATTTGTGAATCCCCTCTGATTTTTTCGCATCGTTTAACAGTTTTCGCTTTGTCATTGTTTCCTCTTTCTATGCATATTTTTCCAACTGTGCTACAATTTAATTATCCATATAATGAAGGGACTGAACTATGCGCAGATAACAATATTTTCAATCCAACGATATAACAATAATGGAGGTGAAAGTATTGATTTCGCAATTATTTACTGAAAGGTTACATTTAAGGAAAATGAACGTGTCAGATTCACGTAACTTATTTCACATTTGGTCTGACCCTGACGTTACGAAATTCATGAATATCAATAGTTTAACTGAAGAAAGCCAAGCGCTTGAAATAATCGAACTACTTGATAAATTAGACAAAGATAACAAAGCTACTCGTTACACGATCATTGAACAAGATACTAAAAAGATAATTGGTACTTGTGGCTTTAATTTCTTAGACTTTGAACATTCAAAAACTGAATTAGGGTACGATATAGCTAAATCAGCTTGGGGGAATGGATACGCTCCAGAAGCCATCCGTTCTTTATTAGATCATGCTTTCAATAACTTAGGTCTAAATAGAGTCGAAGCAAAAGTCGAACCAGCTAATATTAATTCGATAAAAGTTTTACAAAAATTAAATTTCACTTTTGAAGGCACACTAAGACAATATGAAAAATCTAAAGGAAAATTTGTCGATATTAATATGTACTCATTATTAAAAGACGATTAATTTTCATTTTATGAGCCAATATTTCTTTGAAATATTGGCTCCATTTAACTGTTTTAACTCGAAAAAATTTCGATAGCCAAAACATAAATTGCTCTTGTTAATAAGATCATCATTAACAAATTATTACACAAGATTGGAGCATTTTTTATGTACGGGAACGCCATTACCTTTTACAAATTCAAAATAAACTCTCCTTGTTAAGAAGAGTTTTGGACTACCAATTAAGTACAAATTTCAGGTGGAAAGCTGCTATCACACTTATTTCCATCAAAGATGTTATCATTAACACCTCCATCAACTTGTATATCAAACGGCTCATTTAGTTTTAATTTATTTAATCGTATAGAGTTATTGAAATCCAGAGCCTCGACTTTGATACCTGAACCACTTCCCGAGATGCCATTGTTTCTTATAATGTTGGAATCAATAATATTTTCGTCATCATCTACACTGATTCCCATCCTGAGATTGTCACATACCATATTATTAATGATGTTGTTGTTCGCATCATCTGCAGCAATTCCCCTATCATTATTTCGCACTGTATTACTAAATAACGTATTAAAATTCCCGTCAACATCGAAACCGTCATCGACATTTTCTTTCGCAAGATTGTTTAAACATTTATTAAAATTCCCATCCACACCAAAACCTTCAACCTTATTTTGGAAACTATTGCAGAGCATAATAGAATTATGATTCGTGTCAATATCAAAGCCATGAGTACCGTTAAATGAAGCCAAGCAATTAATAACTAAGTTATTTTCACCATCAATTTCAAGCCCATCATCAGCATTATGGTTTGAATCAACCTCTTTTATCACATTGTTATTTGATATCACATTAATACCATCATTAGTAAATCCTTGAACCGTTAGCCCTTGAAATATAGTTTGGTCTGCATTCACGTCAATACCGTTACTACTAACAGGAGAAGGACTCCCTGCAATAATCGTCTTTCCAATTCCACACCCAAATAACTTCAGTCGCTCCTTCGTTACATTAAATCCATCAAACGTCCCTGCAAGTATTTGGATACTATCACCAGCATTAGCAGCATCTATTGCCTCTTGCACCGTTGCAAACTCTGTCGGTACTACATGTATTGCCATTTTACACACACCTTTCAGCAAATTCTTAGTTACTAAATCATATGAAAGATGTACTTACGTTGCTTGTACTTTGGTTGAAAATGTATGCTGAATTATTCCCAATTATTGAATTCTCTTCATGAAACCTATTATTCAACATGCTTTTTGGGTAACCTTTTCCTTCTTTAAAACTACCAATTGTTAAAAACATTTTTATTTCTGTATAGACATGAAAGATGAAGGATCTAGCTGTTCACTTTCAATCACGATTGCAGTCAAGCCTTGCCCTGTTTTCGTTTCATGCCATTCACCTTTCTTCCAAAAGACAGCATCTCCAGATTGAACTTTGAAGTACTTTTCCTCTTCACCACGAACGTATCCTTCTCCATTCATAATAAGAAGCAGTTGCGGTACAGGAGCTTGATGATAACCTACAACACCATTTTCCTCTAAGTACATACAGCCGATATGTGCTTTCTGTTCAGTTTGAATGATACGAGACATAATGAAATTAGAATCGAATTTAGTAATCTTTTTTCCTTCTTTTTTACTGAAATTATAAACCTCCATAACATACCTCCTAAACTAGTTTGAGTAATAAATTATACTTCAAGAAGATCTGAATCCCCTGCTTTCTTCTTACCTTTAATCATTATTAAGAAGTTTCTTTCTTGATTATTCTTTATTGAAAGATTTAATCAGTGAATAACCTGCTACTACCATCCCCAAACGTAACTCATCGTGAGCACCTATAAATAATTTAGGAATCTTAAAATGAGATG